>JALUUU010000230.1 GCA_027021185.1 archaeon
ATATATCGCCTCTCTGAGGGACTCCAGGTTGGTTCCTTCTTTCGCCGATACAGGGATGCAATCAACGCTGGAAGTTACCTGGGATATGTATTCCTCCTTAACAAGGTCTGTCTTGTTCAGAACCACTAGAGCAGGGATATATACCCTGTTTCCTGCGACGGCGTCCACCAACTTTTCGAGGGTGATATCCTCCCTCACCACGACCTCGCCGTTGTATATTTTAAACTCGCCGAGGACATCTTTTATGGTGGTTTCGTCTAGATGGGTCAGCTCCACAGTGGAGGAAACGTTCAACCCTCCCCTGAACAGAGGTTTTATCTTTATCTTTGGAGGAACCTCGTTAAGTCTTATACCCGCGTTATAAAGCTCTCTCTCCACGTCTCTAAGCTGTTGAGGATTGAAGACATCCACTACGAGGAGCACCAGGTCTGCACTCCTGATGACGGACAGCACCTCCCTTCCTCTTCCCTTCCCCTCGGATGCCCCCCTGATCAGGCCCGGAACGTCTAATATCTGGATTCTGGCGCCTCGGTACTCCATCATCCCCGGAATAACCTTAAGGGTTGTGAACCCGTAGCTGGCCACCTTGGACGTCGCATTGGTGAGGCTGTTTAGGAGAGAGGATTTTCCCACAGAGGGGTATCCCACCATGACCACGCTGGCGTCCCCTGTTTTTTGTATGCTTGGTTCAGCCTTACCCCCTTTGGAGGCGATTTTTTTACTTTCTTTTCTGAGCCTTGCTATCTTGGCTTTAAGTCTACCGATGTGGTGCTGGGTTGCCTTGTTATAAGGTGTTTTTCTTATCTCTTCCTCGAGTTCTCTGAGACGCTCTTCCAGGGCCGCCATAGGACACCAGTTTTAAATATAATGAATTAACATTGATAATAATAAAGGAGGGACCTCATGCCGGAAGACAACATCGTCTACGTGGGAAACAAACCTACTATGAACTACGTCCTGGCCGTCACAACCCAATTCGGCAGCGACTCTAAGGAGGTAGTTATCAAGGCCCGGGGGAAGGCCATAAGTAAGGCAGTGGATGTGGCTGAGATAGTGAGGAATCGATTCAACACAGACGCCAAAGTAAAGGACATAAAGATAAGCACCGAAGAGATAACCACAGAGGAAGGCGGATCCATCAAGGTATCTTCCATCGAGATAACCCTCGCCAAATGAGAGCCGCTGACTTAATAGACCTCCTGGAATTCTTCATAGATCAGAACCTTAAAATAGGTATAAGTAGGGGGGACGAAGAGCTTTTAACTCTGTCAGCCAGGAACAGGAACATTGATGTTGAAATAAAGGACGAAAAGGGTGCCAGAGACCTGCTAAAGGAGCTGCGGAGATGGAGAAGCTGAATGCCCTAGTAGACCTGGCAGAGGAGCTGAAAGCAAGAAATATAACAATCAATGTATCGCAGAACGGCAGGATTATTCTGCGTATGGGTAATGAAGCTGATCCTGGGATTCTAAGTTTTTTTGGACCCGTCGAGGTAAGGGACCTCAGGGCGGTGCTGAAGTTTGTGTTGGGCTAGCCGAGGGGCTCTGCGTAGAATCCTCTATCCCTCAGCTCGCTGGCAAAATCCTTGGCGAATCCGTGAAATGTGTATACCACCTGGGGTGATGTTTTCTCCACGTATTTTACGAGACCCTGAAAGTCGCTGTGATCGCTGAGGGGAAACGCCTCATCCACCTTCATGCGTCCCCTTGTGCCGTCGAGAACTGCCCAGCCGCTGGCCATAGCCATGGAGCAGCGCAAACCCTTCAGCAGGGGGGAACCTCTGGCCCCGGGGGGGAATATGATGACCCTGTCATCCCTTTCCGGGCCTGGGAAGAGGCGGTATCTGCCCAGTTCTATTCCCAGCTGCTCGTACTTCCTATTGTTCTCATACACAGTCTGATGAACTTCAACCTGGTAGTCCCTGGAGAAATACCTGGTTAACTCCTGGGCCTTGCCCAGAGAATATCCCAGCAAAACAGGGAGAGTGTCTTTGGAGAGCATGTCATCTATCCAGTCCCGTATCTGTGACACGACCTCTTTTCTCGAGGGAAAATCGAAGATAGGCATCCCGAAGGTGGCCTCCATTATCAATACGTCGCAATTTTCGATCTCGGCCTTTCCGCAGGTGGCTCCCCCGTCAAGGTTTATGTCACTCGTATAGACTGCCTTAAAGTCATTCTCCAGGACGAGCTGGCTGCCCCCCAGGACATGACCAGACGGGAGAAGGCGCATGCTTAATTCTCCCGCGGAGAAGTCTCTGTTCATATCTAAAGGCCTGCCGGGAATGCTCTTGCGCAGCAGCCTTCCCGTGGCGTGGGAATAAAGGACCTCACCCTCTACCTTCCTCGGGGTGTGATCGGCATGGGCATGGGAAACAAAGCTCCATCGCCTGGCGTGCTTCGGGTCAAGGAAGATCCTTTCTCCAGACATAGTGATCTCTATGCCGTTTCCCAGCCTAATTATCGCTCTACCTCCTTTAAATTAAAAGGGAATGAATGCAATATAACTCTTCCGAAATGAATCTGGCAGTGCGAGTTGATAAGAGAGAGGCAGAGGCCGTAAGGAGGAAACTCCTTAAAGATGGCGTCCTAGACCATGGTAGGGCGATCCTTGAGAAAAGAGGAATAGTTGAGATCCCTGTTACTAGGAGGGCTTCGCCTCATCTTGAGTATATAGGCCAGAAAAATCCTGTTTATCGTCCCCTTAGACTCAGCCTTGAAACTGTTAGAGAGTCTCTGAAGGAGGTTATAGGTGAAAAAGCCCGACACCTGCGTAGATGGGAGCTCGTTGGAGACGTCATCGTGGTGAATCTTCCATTGAAAACACCAAAGGAAAAAGAAAAAACAGGCAGACTTCTCCTCAAGTTTTTCCCCAGAGCAAAGACAGTGGTTAATCGGTTAGGGATATACGATACCTTCAGGCAGCCCAGGGTGGAGGTGCTCTACGGAGGCAAAACAGAAACCCTTCACAGAGAGAACAAATGCAAGTTCAAGATGGATGTTACAATGGTAATGTTCTCCGCGGGTAACCTGGAGGAGAGGCGTAGAATGGCTTTTATCTCCAACAGGGATGAAACAGTTCTGGACATGTTCGCAGGGATAGGGCAGTTCACCATTCCTATGGCTAAACACTCTAGGCCCAAAAAAGTGCTAGCCATTGAAAAGAACCCTGCAGCATTCAGGTACCTCTGGGAGAACGTGAAGCTCAACGGCCTGGACAACGTAGAGGTTCGCCTCGGGGACTGCAGGGAAAATATCCCCAAGGAGAAGGTGGACAGAGTGTTGATGGGCTACATCTTTGACACCCGTGTTTTCCTGCCCTATGCCCTCAGAGCCCTTAAGGGTGAGGGAGTGATTCATTACCACTGCCTCGTGAGAAGAGGGATGGAGAAGAATGAGGAATCTATCCTGCGGAGAACCGCCAGCTCTTTGGGCTTCAAGGCGACAAGGATTAAAAGGAGGAAGGTCAAGTCTTATTCGCCGGGATACCACCACCTGGTGTTTGACGTGGATGTTGAGAGATGAAGGATGTAGAGGAGCTGGTTAGAAACGGGGAGAAGGGGAATGTTGAATTTAAAAAGCTTCTAAGCAGGCGCCTTCACTTAGAGAAGGGACGGAGGCACAGCCTGGCCTCCCAGATGAAGCACCGACTCCTAAACGGCGACGGCCAGGCAGTTTATCTCGTAGGCGTAACAGACAAGGGAGAGATCGTAGGGATAGACAAGGCCAGCCTGGAGGAGAGCATCTCGGTGCTGACAAGCATAGCCTCAGAGAACAGCTTGAGAGTCACGGAGATCAGGGAATACAGGATTAACGGGGGATACGTCGGGAAGCTCGTGATAGAGTACGCCCCTGAAAAAGAGCATCTCCTCATAGGAACCGCGGGTCATGTTGACCACGGCAAGTCCACCCTCGTGGGGACCCTCGTTTCAGGGGTTCTCGACGATGGTCGAGGGCTCACAAGGATCTATCTGGACACCCAGAAACATGAAATAGAGCGCGGATTATCGGCAGACCTCAGCTACGCTGTCTACGGCTTCGACACCGATGGAAAGGCTATAAAGCTAAAAAATCCTCTGGACAAGGAGGAAAAAGCAGAGGTTGTTAAAAAGGGGGCCAAAATCGTCTCCTTCGTGGACACCGTCGGCCATGAGCCCTGGCTCCGAACAACTATTAGAGGGATAGTCGGGCAGAAGCTGGATTACGGTGTATTGACAATTGCCTGCGACGACGGTATAACCCATGTAACGAAAGAGCATCTCGGAATCCTCTTGGCCATGGACCTTCCAGTAATTATTGTACTAACAAAAGCAGATATTGGGAGAAGCTTCGGAAGACTTGAAAGAGAGATATCTGACATCCTCAGTCTTGTGGGCCGGGTTCCGAAGTTCATCAGGTCGAAGAGGGATCTTGAGTCTCTGCCATCTTTCTGGGAAACCAAGGTTCTCGTACCCGTCGTAAGGACATCTGCTACTACCGGTGAGGGGCTCGATCTCCTCGACACCCTCTTTTGGAGACTCCCGAAAAGGGTTTCCCCCGTAGAAAAGGCACGGGACTTCGTCATGTATATCGACAAGGTCTACAGCGTCAAAGGAGTCGGAACCGTTGTCTCTGGGAGCATAAAGCAGGGCATAATAAGGCGGAACCAAGAGCTTTACCTGGGCCCGGACTGCAGGGGAAGATTCGCAAGGGTCCGGGCCGCGAGCATTCAGATTCATCACCTCTCCGTGGATACCGCAGAGGTGGGGGAGATAGTCGGCATAGCGGTGAAGGGTTTAAATCAGGAAGTCCATAGGGGCATGGTGATCACCACATTGAAAAAGCTGGCTGTGGTGTGGGAGTTTGAAGCCGATATTGTTGTCTTGAATCATCCTACCCGCATCTCGAAGGGATACGAGCCCGTGGTCCATCTCGAAACCATAAGCGAGGCCGTTACTGTTGATCCCCTTGACAGGGAATTCCTGGCCGCGGGCGACAGCGGCAGAGTGAGAATGAGGTTCAAGTACAATCCGTACTACGTGACAGAGGGTCAGAAGTTCGTCTTCAGGGAAGGTAAGAGCAAAGGAATAGGCACTGTTAGGAGGGTTTTATTATAATTATAGGCCGATGTCCATACCGTTTATGGTTAAGTAGAGAATTATCAGCATGGCTGATACGCAGAAGAGGAAGCCTAACTGATGGAGGAACTCATAGTGTTTACTCACGAAATAGTCGAACCGTGCATTCATAATATAAATAGTGTTTTTCTACATATATTAAAGTTTTTTTGAAGAATTATTTACAAATTGTAAAAAATGATACGCATAATAATTTATCACAGCAAACAATGCAACCCGAAAGCGTGCACCGCTTTGAAGCTGAAAAGGCATGGGCTGGCAAAAGTTTTTTATACCCCGAGGAGGATACCGAGAAATTCAATCGTCCTTAATCCACTGGCCGAGAGGATTCTCACCAAAGAAGACCGTAAATATCTTCGGTATGGACTGGTCGCCCTGGACTGCTCCTGGAAGAAAATTGAGGAGTTAAAAGGGCTGCACCGCGGACACCATCGTGTCCTCCCTACCCTGATGCCCGTGAATCCAGTAAACTACGGCAAAATGGGTAAGCTGAGCACCGTTGAGGCCCTCGCCGCTGCCCTACGCATCCTGAGCCATGGAGAACAGGCTGAGGAGCTCTTGGGGAAGTTCAAGTGGGGGCCGGGATTCCTTGAGGCCAATAGAGAGCTACTAGAGGATCTGGAATAAAAGGTGGTGAAATGGCAAGATTCCCTGAGGCTGAGAGGCGGCTTTTCAGACACAAAATATGCAGAAAGTGCAAAGCCAGGAACCCCTGGCTGGCCAAGAAGTGTCGAAAATGCGGCTCCAGAGCCCTTAGACCTAAGAGAAAAGAAGTGAAGGGATGAGATGAGGGTCCTTGAATACCTCGAGAAAAGAGCGGCCCACGGCGGCGTTCATCTCACCCTTATTGACCCAGACAAGCAAGGCCCGGGATCTGCCTCAGAGATAGCAAGGGAAGCCTCTGAGGGAGGGACAGACGGCATAATGATAGGGGGATCTGTGGGGATAAATCAGCCTATCCTGGATGCCACAGCTAAGGCCATAAAAGAGGAGGTAGACCTACCTATCATCCTCTTCCCAGGGGACGTGACTGGGATAACCCGCTATGCAGATGCTATTTTCTTCATGAGCCTCTTGAACTCCAGGAATCCCTACTACATCACCGGTGCCCAAGCCATAGGGGCGCCCTTCGTGAAAAAAGCCAGGGTGGAGGCCATCCCCATGGGATACATCGTGGTAGAGCCCGGGGGCGCGGTAGGCTATATCGGGGACGCCAAGCTAGTACCCAGAGGTCGCGGGGACATAGCCGCTGGATATGCCCTGGCAGCCCAGTTTCTGGGCATGAAGCTGGTTTATCTGGAGGCGGG
>JALUUU010000231.1 GCA_027021185.1 archaeon
AGGGGACGAAGTACAAAAAGAGCTCAGCACAAGGGGATACAAAATACTGAAAGCCGGGAAGAGTAACACTTACCCAGATAGGGGATATCAAAAGATTTATTGGGCGTTTGTTCTGGGCATAGTCACTGGAGCGGTGCTCCTTTTCATCTGGTTCAAAGTTATAGAGAAGAGATCCAGGAGAAAGGTCCCGTACACCATTCTAACCGAGGACGAGGAGAAGATTGTCAGGGCAATACTGGAGAATGGCGGGGAGCTGACCCAGGACAGGCTTCCGGAGAAAACAGATTTCTCCAGGCCGAAGATAAGTAGGATAATCGCCGATCTGGCAGGGCGGGGGATAATTATCAAAGAGCGTCATGGCAGAACACAAAAATTGGTTATTAGCCGAGATTTTTATGAGGAAAAAGAAGTCTGACTTTATACTGTAAAACTACTGCCGAATCTAGCTGATGGAATGGTTAGGAAAGATTACACGCCGCCATTAACCATATTTCAATATTTTTTCTTCTCCTCCAACCTTTGGTGAAACTGTTTCACCGGAAAGGTTAAAATATCTAGAGAATAAAGGATTCTCTGGGATGACTGAACTTGAGGAGAAAATAAGGAAGAGAGAAGCGAGAGTAGCAGTCCTCGGTTTAGGCTACGTAGGGCTCCCGACGGCTGCGCTTATAGCCGAGGAAGGATTCAGGGTCGTCGGGCTGGACATAAAGAAGGAAATTGTGGACAGAGTTAACTCCGGGAAGATAGAGATCCGGGAACCCGGCCTTCCGGAACTCGTAAGAAAAGTTGTTAACAGGGGACTTCTAAGGGCCACCACGAGTTCCTATGAAGCTCTCTCAAAGAGCAATATTATCCTAGTAATCGTTCAGACTCCCCTAAAAAAAGACAAATCCCCCGACCTGGGGCCTCTGATAGGGGCATGTGAAGAGGTAACGAGATACATCTCAAGAGACACCCTGGTGATAATCGAGAGTACCCTGCCCCCAGGGGCTATGGATGAGGTAATCCGACCCGTCCTCGAGTCAGGTGGTCTCAGGGCTGGATCAGACTTTTACCTGGCATATTCCCCGGAGAGGGCCATACCCACCAGAACCCTTGAGGAGATAAAGGGAAATCCGAGACTTATTGGAGGGATTAACAGGAAAAGCGCAGAGGCCGCCGGAGAGTTCTACAGATCCTTCGTGGATGGGGAGCTCTTCCTGGAGGACCTGAAGACCGTTGAAATGGTAAAGCTCATTGAAAACACATACCGCGATGTGAACATAGCCCTAGCCAACGAAATAGCCAGGCTCTGCGAGGGCATAGGTGTGGATGCCATAAAAGCCATAGAGCTGGCCAATAAGCATCCCCGGGTACATATCCATCGCCCTGGTGCGGGTGTAGGGGGGCACTGCATTCCCAAGGATCCTTATTTCCTCATCCATAAAGCCTCAGACCTAGATATAAGGCTCGAGGTGATTGAGGCAGCGAGAAGGATCAACGAGACTATGCCTCTTCACGTAGTTCAGATGGTGGAAAAAGCTCTCAAGAGTGTGAACAAGCGCCCTGAGGAGTGTAAAATAGCGATTCTCGGGGTGGCGTACAAAGGAGACACCGACGATGTCCGGGGCACTCCCGCGGAAACAATCATAAAAAAGCTCATGGTTTCCAGGGCCTTCGTCTACTCCCACGACCCCTTCGTAAAACAGGATTTTGGCGGCAAGTTCTCCAATAACCTGGAGGAAGTCCTGGATAGCTCTGACTGCGTGGTTGTTGTGACGGACCACAGCCTATATAAAACCCTGGATCCACGGGATTTAGCTAAAAACCTGGACAGGCCGTGCGTCCTAGTCGATGCCAGACGTATACTTAATCCGGGAGAGGTGGAGAAACAGGGACTCACCTACTTCGGCGTAGGATACAAAGGGGCATAGGTTTAAATACGATGCCCTCTCAGGTAGAGGCGGTATACAGCTGATTCTACTTTTGTAGGGTCTTTTGTATAACTAAATTAAAGGGTGAATTAGTTGGCATACGGAAATTTTGGATACGGTCGGCCCCGGGAGATGCACAAGATTACATGTGCAGACTGCGGTGAGGAAGCGGAAGTTCCCTTCAAGCCCGACGGCTCGAGACCTGTATACTGTAGGGACTGTTTTCAGAAGCGCAGACCAAGAAGATTTTAAGAGTCCTGCAGCTCATGGCACTTAAGCGATTTGTCCTCGGCCTTGTCCCGCCGAGGAAAAAACTTTTAGCCCGCTAAGGCGAGCTTAGAGAGTGGAAAAGAGAGGAGTCTTTTTATACGAATACGCCACCTGCGGCTCTATACACGATATCCCGCCCTCTATGGCTGTGGAGGGTCTGGGGATGTTCAAGGCCCTGGAGAGAGGATTCTCCGCCTGCGGCAGAACCAGTACTTTTATCGACCCAGAGGTTGAGCTTTTTCCAGGATATCCCAGGCATAAATTCAGCGATGAAATTTTCCTAGAGTTCGTCCAAGAGGCGGAGGAGTGTCTGATCATCGCTCCAGAGTCGGAGGGCATCCTGCTACGCCTGACTAGGCTACTAGAGAAATCCGGACGGCCAAATCTGGGCTCATCTTCAAGGGGGATAAGGATTGCAGGGGATAAATACGCCACATACAAGAGAATAAAGTCTTTTTCTCCAAAGACAGAGATCTATAAAGGCGGCACCAGTCTTTCCTTCCCCCTCGTGGCTAAGCCGAGGGACGGTGTCTCTGGAGAGGGGATTGTCTTTCTTAAAGAAGAGGATGCCCTGGCAAAAGTCCCCAGAGGGTATGTGATCCAGGAATACGTCCCTGGAAGGCCTATGAGCGCAGCCTTCATTGTCGGCGATGAAGTCAATCTCCTGAGCGTCAACACCCAAGAGCTGGAGGGATTCGAATACGTCGGTGCTAAGCTCCCCGTGGAGGGTGTTGACACAGAACCTCTGTTTAAATCCCTTGAGAAAATAAAGGGGTTGCACGGCTATGTCGGCGTGGACTTCATCTATGATTCAAACTCAGATGTAAAAATAATAGAGGTTAACCCCCGGCTAACAACGCCGGTGGCGGCTTATCAGCGGGCCTATGGGGTAAACGTGGCCGAGCTTCTTCTGCGGAATTACCACGGAAAACCTCTTCCGGAGATACGAAAGCGTAGTCCTGTCCATCTCCTGAAAACCCCGAGGAAGATGGTGGACAGTTATATATCCTTTAACGGCTACTCCCTTATTTTGAGGGACTGGAATGAAGGCGCTGGCTTGGGACATCGGCGGGGCAAACATTAAACGACTACTCCTTGACTCCTCCGCCAATGCCGTGAGTAGCGACGTTTTTTACTTTCCCATGTGGCAGAGAAAAGCAGACCTCGAGGACTTCCTTAGAAAAAAGAATATTAAAGCAGACATAGTCGGCGTCACCATGACGGCCGAGCTGTGCGATGTCTTCGGCAGCAAGGGGGAGGGTGTCAGGTATATTGTAGGCATCTGCGAAAAAGTGTTCAAAAGCCCTTATTATTTGAGCATTGACGGAAAGCTTCAGCGAAAAGACGAGATAGATGATTATCTCGCCCTGGCAGCCTCAAACTGGGCGGCCAGCATAAAGTATCTGGAGGCCAAGTACAAAAGGGGGATGCTCCTGGACGTTGGGAGCACCACCACGGATATAGTCCCCTTCGGATACCCGGAGCTGAAGGACTTCCTGAGAGGGGCGACGGACCTTGAGAGGCTTAGAAAAGGATTCCTAGTTTATACCGGAATCCTCAGGACCCCTGTAAGCGCCATAGTTCATAGAGTGCCCTTAAGGGAAGGATTTACCCGGGTTTCCTCAGAGATTTTTGCTATTTCGGCGGACGTATACAATGTCCTCGGTCTTCTAGATCACTACAGGTGCACCACGCCGGACGGAGGAGGGAAAACGCCCCAGGACTCTATGCGGAGACTCGCTAGGCTGCTCTGCGCCGACATAGGGGAGCTCACAGAGGAAGAGATAAGGTATATATGTGACTACGTCTATCAGAAACAGGCAGGTGACATAGCCGAGGCCCTTAAGGAGGTTAACGAGGGCTATGGACTTAAGAAGCCCAGGGTCTATGTCTGCGGATCCGGCGTTACCCTGGGGATGAGGGCCTGCAAAATCGCCCGCTTAGACGCTGTAAATCTTGCGGAAGCAACCGATGCCTATGACAACATCCCGTGTCTTGGTATTGCGGAGATGCTCATAGGAAAAGTATAAAAATCCTGGGATAGAAAATTTCTGCGCTCTCAGGGAAGGTGAGTTGATGGAAAGGCTGAGATGCATTTCATGTGGTAGTTATGTCGTCATAGGAGACGGCTCCGTATCCTTTCCCTGCCCAGCATGCGGGGAGATGATAGGCAGATGCAGCAGGTGTAGAAGGATTGGGAAAAGATACGCCTGCAGCTGCGGATTTGAGGGACCATAAATGGCAGAAGTACTGGTTACGATAAAGGTGATGCCGGCTGAGGCGAGTTCAGATCCTGATTCTATAATTCAGGAAATTAAAAAAGTTAAATCCGCTAAACTGGACAGAGTGGAGAAGGTACCCATCGCCTTCGGCCTCGTTTCCATCAGTGCCTCATTCGTGGTGGAAGATGCTGAAGGCGGCGCCAGCGCGGTTGAAAAAGAGGTCAAGGCTCTTCCAGGGGTTGGAAGTGCCGAGGTGGTTGAGGTCACGAGGCTCCTTTAGCCTTGGCTGGCCAGGAGGTGGCAGAGCAAGGCTTTTTGCAGATGGAGCCTATTCTCAGCCTGATCAAAGACGATGGAGTTCCTGCTCTCCAGGACCTCATCCGTTATCTCCAGTCCTCTTTTTGCCGGCAGGCAGTGCATTATCAACGGGCTGCCAGCTATTTTAACCAGCCTTGTATTCACCTGGTAATCCCTGAAGTCCCTCAGCCTCTTCTCCCGCTCCGCTTCCTGCCCCATGCTCACCCAAACATCGGTGTAGATTATGTCTGCACCCTCAGCCGCCCTCATAGGGTCGTTGGTAACGAGGATCTCGCATCCGCTTTTATTAGACAGTCTCTCAGCTTTTTCCAGAATCTCCTTATTCGGCTCATAGCCCCTAGGGGTGGCGACGGACATGTTCATCCCGACAAAGGCCGAGCCCAGGAGCAAGGAGTGGCAGACATTGTTACCGTCCCCTATGAAGGCCAGCTTCACTTCCTTGAAGTCTCCTTTTTTCTCTTTTATAGTGAAGAGATCCGCCAACACCTGGCAGGGATGCTCCAGCTCTGTGAGGCCATTGATCACTGGAACAGTAGCGTATTCCCCAAGCTCCAAGACGTTCTCATGGCTCTTCGCTCTGACCATGATTCCATCGACATACCTGCTCAGGGTGCGGGCGGTGTCCTTAATGGTCTCCCCCCTCCCAAGCTGCATGCTCTCCCTGTCTAGATACACGGCATGCCCTCCGAGCTGAGTCATGGCAACCTCGAAGGAGACCCGGGTCCTCGTGGAGGGTTTCTCAAAAATCATTGCGAGGCTCTTGTTCCTCAACACGTTTTTGAAAACCCCTTTTCTAGCCTCCTCCTTGAGCTTTCGAGTACGCTCTATCAGGGAGAAAAAGTCCTGACCCACGTCGAGGATAGAAATCACATTCATCTGATCTATTACTCCCTCAGCTTTTTAACGTGCTCAATACTCCTCTTGATGTGATTCGGCGACCCTATCTCCCACCTGTTCCACAGGGGGCCATCGATAGCTCTTATGCCTTCCAGAGATATGCGTCTCGCCTCCTGAATGGTCTCCCCGATTCCTACGCAGGCCACCGTGCGGGAACTGCATGTATACGTTTTTCCGTCGTCGCCAAGCTCCATGGACCCGGGATACACTCTCAGCCTATCATCCAGTTCCTCACTGAGCTTGTATGCCTCGCTCAAATCGACAAGCCTGCTCCCGCTGTATTTCTTCCTATATCCTCCGTAGGTCAGGGGAGTCGCGTATGTGACGACGGTGGCCATGGGCTCGAAGTCGAGGCTCCTCAGCCTTCCATCTATCATGGCATAGCATGCCTCCACGAAATCGTCTCGCAACACGGGCATAAGGTTCATTATCTCGGGGTCTCCTGGACGGCTGTTCACCTCGAATACTTTGATACCCTCGGAGGCGCAGGTGAAGCCCATGTAAAGAGGCATTCCTCGCAGACCTGGATTGCTGCCGTCTCCCTTAAGCTCTTTGAACAGGCTTTGAGTTATCCTCAGAGCGTCATCCCAGTCCTTAGGGCTCATGAAGGGGAGGCGCTCCTCCACGTCTTTGTAGCATCCCATTCCCCCAGTGTTGGGGCCGAGGTCTCCGTCAAAGGCCCGTTTGTAGTCCCGTACGCAGGGGGTTTCCACGAGGGTTTTTCCATCGGAGAAGCACTGGAGGCTGAATTCCTCTCCGT
>JALUUU010000232.1 GCA_027021185.1 archaeon
AAAGTTCAAATCAGTGTTTTACCTACCCCACTCCACTCGGCATAATAAAAAGCTAATAAGCTAAAAGTTAATTTCAGTACTCTATAAAGTGATCCTCTGATGTTAGCTATTAGTATGGCGGGGCGGGTTTGAAGTTGTGAAGCAAAAAAAATGCACCCATTCATATGAAACTTCGAACCTCACGTATGATAAATTCAACGGCTGACACCATCAAAAAAGCCCTGGAGCTAAAGGCAGGAAAAAAGGTTACCTATCCCCTAGGACACTACTCTTGCACTTGCTTAACACGTACCGCCTGGGCGCCCTTCAGCACGTCAGCACTATCTCTTTGAATGCTCCCACAAAGGGAGCTGAGAGGTAAAGGCCATTGGAGGCTACAAGGGGTTGAGAAGAAGGTTAACAGGGTGCCCTAACAGTACGTCTTTGAAACCCTATCCAGGCGTCCACGGGTCTTTGCCACCTACCTCCACCTCGTGCCCTACAACGGCCGAACATGAGGAGAACATAATCAGAGCCCGGGATTGCTACGGCTATTATCCGATTAGATGCGGCTGGCCATCGCATGTTTAGTACTTCCTACGCCTATCCGTGCTCTACTACAACCACCTCAGAACCAATCAAGACGTAGGAGAGCCTCCTGATCTAGTGCACGGAGAAACCGAATTCGAAAGACTATGCAACATCCTGAAGGTGTTCATATCCTAAATTTGATTTCACTTCTTTACGCCTAACGCCTGAAGACACTCTAAGCCCTAAAGCTATAATAGGACATTGCTATACTATAGAAAAAGGATGAGAAATGTGGTTAATAATCCGAGACTGATAATGCTCCTAGCTGTTTTGTTGCTGTTTGGAGGTTGTGTGGGCTCTTCTCCAAATGAAGACTCTTCCCTTAAGCAGGGTTCGGGTTTCAAGACTCTGGGCAGCGTTACCTGGCTCCTCAGCTATGATGAGGCTCTTAAGAAGGCCAAAGCAGAGAATAGAGATATGATCATGTATGTGGGAGCTTCCTCCTGGTGTATATACTGCCAGAAAATGGATAAAGAAGTGTTTTCCGACAAGGTTATAGCGGGATTAATTCAGGATAAATATGTCCCCGTTGTTATAGATATAGATAAGAGGAGCAATCTCAAGATACTGCAGAAATATAACATCCCAGGGCATCCTGCTTTCTTTATAGTTAATGGTGAAGAAAAAGTTCTGAGAACCAGAATAGGCTACACTAAAAGAGATAGCTTTGAAGAATTTCTTCGAGGAAGGGGACCCTCAAAGGCGAGTAGCTCCCAGGTGAGCAAAGTATTCAAAGTAAAATAGGGGATTAATAATAAATACCTTTAGAAAACAATGAAAATTGAAATGGGGGCACAGGGTAAGGAATGGATGAACTAATCTTAAAGTTTAGTTTCTGAGGAAGATCTACCGATCACCAGTTGTCTTCTAGAAGAGCCTCCAGGAGACGCCAATGATATGGAAAACTCTAAAGGAACATAAGCAAGGGATACTCATCGCCGCCTTAGGATGGATAATTAATATCCCCTACTGGACCTACGAAACAGCCGTAAGAGGTGTTCCAGTTATTGGTCATTCGAAAGAGCTCATCCTTGAGCACTTATTCATCACAGGCACCATACCGATATTCATGCTGCTTGGATACCTTTACGACAAGAAGGTAACTTTAGAGAAAAAGCTAATAAAATACTCTGATTTCCTGGGAGAGAAGGTTGAAGAACGTACAAGAGACCTTGAGAAGAAAATCAGAGAACTCCAGGGACTGTACGAGATTTCTGATCTGCTGAGGAAAGAAGTGGATCCCCCTAGCATGAGCCGCGAAGTGACGAAAAAAGTGGCCCAGTTGATGGAGGTTGAGGAGTGCTGCATAATCCTTTATGACAAAGAAAACATGGAGTTCCACGCCCTAGAACCAGCATATGGGATGAGCGACGAAGAGCTGAAGGCTCTGAACTTCTCCCTGGAAGATGCGGCTCATACCCTAGAGAAGTGGCCTGAGAAAGAGCCTCTGATATCAAACGATCCATCCAGTGATAAGAGACTAATGGATGACCTCACCCGGAAGTTTAACGAAGGCGGTCTTTTATTGGCTAAGTTGTTGGTGGCGGGGGAGTTCCTGGGGGTGCTGCGGCTGGCGGGGAAGAAGGGCGGCTCCTTCAACGAGGAGGACGCCCGCCTAGCAGAGATAATCGCGAGCAGGATAGGCGCCGCCCTCCACACCATGCGCCTCATCACCGAGCTACGCCAATCAGAAGAATACCATCGCGGGCTAATGGAGAACGCGGCAGATGCCATCTTTGTTCTAAACTCCCGGGGCATGTGCGTGGATGCAAATCCTAAGGCCGTTGACATAACAGGCTACAGCAAAGAGGAACTCCTGCAAATGAGTATCAATGAGCTGTTTCCGAAGTATCAGCAGCCCCTCCTCGAGAAAAAGTTCACCGATACTCTAAGGGAAGGGAAATGCCTCTGCGACGATCTCATTATCCTCACTAAATCTGGAGACGCCATCCCAGTGGAAATCAGTGCCAGCGCAATGGAAGTTAGTGGAGAAAAAGTTGCCATGACAATCATCCGAGATGTAACTGAAAGAAAGAAAATGGAGAGGGAGATAATAGAGTCCGGCGAGCGTCTTCGTCTGGCATATGAGGAGCTTAAAAAATTAGACAAGGTGAAAGACGAACTCATAGCCCGTGTCTCCCATGAACTCAGAACACCCCTAACGGTTGCCAAGGGCGTGCTTGAGGTCCTGAGAACCGACGACCCCAGGGAAGACAGAAAACAGCTTTATCGGACGGCCCTGAATGCTCTTCAGAGACAGAACGCCATTATTGGGGATCTTATTGATATATCGAGCGTCCAGAAAGGCAAGCTTAGGCTTTTTCCCCGGGCGATTAAGCTTCCACCAGCCGTGGAGGCTGTAATTTCAGAGCTATCCCCCTTCGCAGAGGGGAGGAGCATAACGATACGCAGAGACTTCGAAGACGGCATCCCAGAGGTTAAAGCTGATGCAAAGCAGTTAACCCATGCCCTGAGAAACATTCTCAGCAACGCCATAAAGTTCAACCGTGACGGAGGGGAGATTGGAATCTGCCTGAGGAACAAAAAAGAAATCGGCGCCGTGGAGGTGTGCGTCATGGACACGGGTATCGGGATTCCTGAGGAACATATAGAAAGAATCTTCGACCGCTTCTATCAGGTTGATGGCTCCCTAACGAGGCGATACGGCGGCACCGGGCTGGGCCTCACAATAGCCAGGGAGATCATAGAGGCGCACAACGGCAGGATAACCGTGGAGAGCAAGCCCGGAGAGGGCAGCATGTTCTGTTTCACCCTTCCTGTGGCTGATCAGTCAGATACTGTTTGAACCTCTGATTCTAATTTTGGGATGGCGAAGTAGAATACGCTTCCCTGCTTCTTTTTAATCCGCCCCCCTCTTTCATCTCTCTGCTCGATGATATTGTCCTCGACCCATACTCTACCACCATGGAGGTCAGCGATCCTTTTTACGATAGCAAGGCCCAGCCCAGTGCCTTTGACGCCTTTTTTTCCGAGGCGCTCGAACCTGTTGAAAATTGTCTCTTTGTGTTCATCTGGGACACCATCCCCCCTATCTTTAACTGCTATCCACCACTCTCCCCCTTTATCGATTATTTCTACTATGATCTCACTATCCGGTGGGCCATATTTTACTGCGTTGCTAATGAGGTTGGTCAGGGCATCCTCGATGACGGGATGCGCCATTACAGATTTGGCGCCGTCGCTCTTAAAGGAAATTTTCATATTTTTCTCTTCAAGGAAGGGCTTGAAGCTGGTGATCACCTCTTTAACGACTCTGTTCAAATCTATGTTTTCGAATTCAAGTTTCTCCATGCTGTCAAGTTTTGCATATATGGATGCGTTATCTATCATCCTCTCAAGCTTCTTTGCGTTGTTGTTTATCCTTTCAAGGGCTTCTTTCATGGTGGGAGGAACATCCTCAAGCATCAACACCCCCGATATGCCTTTAATTACGGTTACCGGATTCTGGAGATCGTGGCGCATTATATCGGTGAAGAGCTCTTTTAGCATGTTGGAGTGCTCTAGCTTATTGGCATATTTTTTGAGCCGTTCCTCCGAACTCTTCTTCTGGGTTATGTCCCTGATAACAGCTGTAAAGACGTGCCCCGTGTTTGTTTTAAGGCTTGACAGAGAGAGCTCTATGGGAAATTTACTGCCGTCCTTGCGGAGACCCTCCAGCTCTACAGTTTTGCCTATTACCCTTGGCTTCCCCTTCTCCAGGTATCGCTTGAAGCCCTTTAAATGGGCCTCCACGTATTCCCTTGGCATAATAACCGTGAGGGGCTTGTCTATTATCTCTTCTTCTTTGTAGTCAAAGATTTTCTCAGCCGCCTTATTCCAGAGGATTATTTTTCCGCTGTCGTTGGCTGAGATTATGGCATCAGTAGAAGTCTCCACGAGGCCCCTCATACGCTCTTCTGACTCTTTAAGCTGTTTGGTTCTCTCTTCGACCATCTTCTCAAGGCTCAGGGAATAATTTTGAAGCTGCAGCTGTTGAGCCTTTAGCTTGTTAAAGCTCCAGAAAATCACTGCTAAAATGACTAGACCAAAAAATATCATCTCAGGGAAAATGGTTGAAAAAGCGTCTCCCCCCACAATAACATGGTAAGAGTACTCAAATACGATGCCTGCTATAAAGATGAAGATAATAAGGCTCCATTTCTTTTTCTCAAAATTAATAATCTTCATTTTTCCTTAATCAGTCTGTTTATAATTTAAATCTTACTTGATGTAGACAATTACCTGATGTAGACAAAAATTTTTAATACTGGCGGCTTAAGGAATCTCTCATGCATCAAAAAGAAAAGGAGTTTTACGATAATCGGATAAATGAACTTCTCAAACAGCTGGAGGAGTGTCGCCTCAAGATAGAAAGTTTGGAAGAGGAGGCCAAAGAGAGGGAAGCGGAACTCTCTAAGAAAAAGAAAGAAGCACGTAAAACGTCCAAGGAGCTGGATAAGAAAACAACCGAACTCATGAAAGTCACTATGGAAAATGCTGCCCTCAAGGCAAAAATAGACGCTCTTCAAGGAAAGGTCACAGAAAAGACGCTGGCCTTAACCAAGGTCGAGGATGAGATTAAGGAGCTTGACGAGAAAATAAGGGAGATCGAGGTGGAGGAAAAAACCCTCAGGAGATTCCTCAAGGAGAAAGATAAAGAGATAGCTAAGAAGGATAGCGCCATATCTGAGAAAGACGCCAAAATAGAAATCCTGAAGGACACAATCAACCGCCTTGAGCTGGAAAAAGCCGAGCTCATCAAGAGAATTGATAAGCTCGAAAAGTTATTCTAGATGTAAAAATGAACCACCGTTTCTTAATCATATTCACATTTGTGATTTTATCAGCCTATGCTGTTACAATGATTAATCAGGAAGGATCAGGCGAAGAAGAAAAATGGTTTCTCCTGAATCTGCATCAACATATATGGGACGGTGAAGAGTGGGGGAGGGATAGGGTAAACTATACGATTGTTTTCGACTTGATGTTTAACGGCAGCTACTTTGACTTCGACGGTGTTCTGATAAACGATCAGCTGCCGAAGAAAGACGAGCTAAAGGCGTATAGCGACTACGTCACTGAGAAGTATCCAGGGAAGCTTTACTTAGTTGGCGGCCACTACCACATCTACTGGCGCGGAGAAGAGCTCTCCATCAGTATCATAATGCCCCGGGAAAATGCTTCCTCTCTCCCTGATGATTTCTATGAGTGCGAAGAAATAACAAACCTTACATTAGAGGAAATAGCCTCTGCAGTTCACAGTGCTGGAGGGCTTCTCATATGGGACCATCCCTTCGCCGCCCTCACGTCTCTTAACAATGAGGAAATAGACACGTTAATGAATCTATTCGACGGCATAGAACTTGTCTCTGTGCGAGGCATGAGGGGGGCTGGCTCCCTAGCCAGGGAAGAGCTGGACATGTTCTGGGATAAGGTAGAGCCATACGTCGCCGATGGGAAGATCTTCCCAGCCGCTGTCACCGACTACAGCGCCTACCTAGGGATACCTGAGAAGAGGGGAGCTTTTTGGGTGAACAAAAACTATGGGACTTTAATAAAATCCCCATCCCTAGACGAGGAATCAATTATAGAGGCATTTAGAAAAAAGAATACTGTCGCACTTCTCCAAACGAAGGATGGTGATTTAATAGTTTATGGAAAACCAGTGCTCGCGGAGGAGGTTAAGGAACGACTCTACCGTGGAACGCTGAGATAAACATCGTATATATTCATCTCCCCCACGCTGCACGGGGTAACCACCTCAAAGTAAACCCTGACTTTTCCCCCTGGACC
>JALUUU010000233.1 GCA_027021185.1 archaeon
GATAACCCCGGGGGCGGAAGTATTTTTTACGTGGAGCTACCCAAGAGGTAACTGATGATCTGCAGGGATGTTAGGCTGGCGGCGGATAGGATAGCCAGGATGGAGGTCCGCGGGGCCGGGAAAATTGCTCGATGCGCCGCGAGGGCTCTTGAGAGCTGCGCCTCCTCCTCCGAGGCGAAAAACAGGGAGGAATTCCTCGGAGAACTTGAGGAATCTGGG
Source organism: archaeon (assembly GCA_027021185.1). Taxonomy (GTDB): domain Archaea; phylum Hydrothermarchaeota; class Hydrothermarchaeia; order Hydrothermarchaeales; family JALUUU01; genus JALUUU01. The sequence goes on from JALUUU010000233.1 coordinate 220, forward strand.
AGGGTCCTGATCTCCGCCCGGCCGTCTGCGGTCTCCCTGCCCAACGCCGTTAGATTCATCTTGAGCAGGGTGAAGGAATCCCCCGGCGACGTGGAGGAGCTTAGATCCCTGACCGTCTCCACGGCCCGGGCCTTCGTTGAGAAGTCTCTCCAGGCGGTTAAAATGATCGGCGAGATAGGGGCTCGCCGGGTGAGGGATGGCGACGTCATAATGACCCACTGCCACTCCAACGCCGCCCTGTCAGTGATAACCACTGCCTGGGAACAGGGTAAGCGCGTGAGGGTCATCGCCACGGAGGCCAGGCCCAGGTACCAGGGCCACATAACTGTGCGCCTCCTGGCTAAATTGGGCATCCCCTGCACCATGATCGTGGACAGCGCCGCCAGAACCTTCATGAAGGGGGTGGATAAGGTCATAGTGGGGGCGGACAGCATCGCAGCCAACGGCGCCGTCATCAACAAGATAGGCACGTCCCAGCTCGCCCTTGCCGCCAACGAGGCGAGGGTGCTTTTCATGGTCGCCGCGGAGAGCTACAAGTTCAGCCCCATGACCCTTATCGGGGAGCTGGTGGAGATAGAGGAGCGTCCCCCCAGGGAGGTTGCGGATCCGGAGGAATTCAAAGGTGTCAGGATACGGAACCCGGCCTTTGACGTCACCCCTCCCGAGTACATCGACCTCATAGTCACTGAGAAAGGGGTTATCCCTCCTCAGGCGGCTTTCGTGGTGATAAAAGAAGAGTTCGGATGGGCTCTCAGGGGAGATTAATAGATTAAATTATCTATCTCCTCTATTCTTTCCCGGTAGCTATCAAAGATCTCCTGGGGCTTCTCTTTCGCGGTGTAGGCGAAGGCCCCGCTTCTCCTAATGTTAACTATTTCTCTGCGGAGCTCCTCCAGGGGCCTCATGGCCTCCTCCCTGAGTTTCTCTGCCTCGGCGCACTCTTTCTCCAGGGCCCTCAGCTCCGGGAACATCGCCTCTGTTTCCCGGACGCTGTCTTCTTTTTCCCTGAGCACGGGTGTCAGCCTGCTCCTCGTTTCCTTAATCAGATAATCCAGGACCTCCCTTTTTGCCAGGGCCTCCTCTCCGGAGACGCCTAGGAGTATCCGTTTAGGCTTGAGCTCCAGCTTCCCCTCCTCCCCTTTCATCAGCTCCTCGAAGAGGTCCTCCGGGGTTGTGGGCATGCCGGAATACACTACCTCGTATCCCTCGGCTATCTCCTCGGCTTTTTCCAGGAAGCCCTTTCTGAGGTCGTCGAGACTTCTTTGCAGTCTCTCCATGGTTTTTTCCCTCGCCCTGACGTATTCCTGACGTCTCTCGAAGTACTTGCCGCATGCATCATAGGCTTTGGCCTCGTATTCTCTGAGCTCTGCCCTCAGCCTCTGGAACTCCTTCTCGGCCTCTTCCATGCGCTTCGTGAGCCTGCGGGCCGCCTTGATCCCCTCTATGTCCCCCCGGATCACTGCAGCGAAGGTCCTGAGCCGGGAGATGACCTCCTCCTGCCCCTCCTCTCTCTCCTTGATGATTATGCATTTCTCGAGATTCCTCAGGATCTCCCTGAGCCTGTCCTCGAATCTCCTGCTAAGGGCGCTGCTGAACCTTGATAGTCCCTTGCATTTTTTCTTGACCCTCCCCCATTCATCGTTGAAATCGGAAGCAGAGGCAGTCATTCAGAAAACCAGCTTATTCATCTCAGCTCTTAGCTCTGCTTTTATTTGTCTGAGGAGATACTCGATTATCTTCCGGGCCTCATCGAGATTCTCCCTCTCCCTCATCAGCTCCTGGTGAAGATTCTCTAGCTCCTGGATCTTTTCTTCCCCCATGAGCCCCGACACTCCCTCAAGTCTCCTGGTGATCCTTTTCAGCCTCGGCAGGTTGTCCAGGACCTTGACATCCAGCTCGGGGGATAGGCTTGCTATGTTGAAGGAGTCCTGGCCTATCTTTATCTCCAGTATAACCTCCTTGCTTATGCCGTAGTACTTCCTGGGCCTTCCTTTCTCGATTTTTCTGAACTCTGTGTTAAGGATGCCCACCCTCCTCATCAGCTCAAGATGCTCAATTATCGCCTTCTGGCCCACCTTTAGTTCCTGGGATAGCTGGCTTACGTAGCAGGGGCGCTCAGATAGGAGCTGAAGAATCTCCCTCCGGGTTTCATTTCCCAGCAAATCAAGGATTTCCTCCAGCCGCATAGTTAAAAAGGGGTTATTTAACAAGATAAAAAGATTTAAATAACCTTTGGTTACTAAATTATTTTTCATCGTTATTTAAAAAAGGTAGAAAGAGAATAGAATTATAGGGAGATGGATCCCATGGAGCTAAAGGTTGCGGAGGCAAAATCTAACGATGTGGGAAGGGGGATTGCCAGGATCGATCCCGCTGTGATTCAGGAGCTCAACCTCACATCAGGGGATGTAGTGGAGATTCTGGGCAAGCGCCGCACCGCGGCCATCTGCTGGCCTGGCTATCCCGAAGATGAGGGCCTTAAGATAATAAGGATAGACGGCGCCACTAGGCGTAACGCCGGCGTCGGTATAGATGACAAGGTTGAGGTAAAAAAGATAGAGGCACGTCCGGCGGAGAAGGTTAGATTCGCCCCTACAGAGCCCCTGCGCATCGTAGGGGGCGAGAGTTATCTCAGGCAGTTTTTGGAGAACAGGGTCGTAACCAAGGGGGACACCCTTGAGATCAACCTGATGGGCAGGAAGATCGGCCTCATGGTGGTTTCTGTTCAGCCCTACGCCGATGCCGTTATTATAAACTACGCCACCACGGTGGAGGTGAGCGAGAAGCCCGCCAAAGAGCTTGTGGAGGCGAGGATACCCAGGGTTACCTACGAGGACATAGGCGGCCTAAGGGACGAGGTTCAGAAGGTAAGGGAGATGATAGAGCTCCCCCTCAAGCACCCTGAGATCTTCGAGCGCCTGGGCATAGAGGCCCCGAAGGGCGTGCTCCTCCACGGCCCGCCGGGCACGGGGAAGACCCTCCTCGCCAAGGCTGTGGCCAACGAGACCGAGGCGTACTTCACCAGCATCTCCGGGCCGGAGATAATGAGCAAGTACTACGGGGAGAGCGAGGAGCGCCTCAGGGAGATATTCAAGGAGGCCGAGGAGAACGCCCCCAGCATCATATTCATAGACGAGCTCGACTCTATCGCCCCCAAGAGGGAGGAGGTTACAGGCGAGGTGGAGAGGCGCGTGGTGGCCCAGCTCCTGGCGATGATGGACGGCATGAAGTCCCGGGGCCAGGTGGTGGTTATCGGGGCCACCAACAGGGTTAACGCCATTGATCCAGCCCTGCGCCGGCCGGGGAGGTTCGACAGGGAGATAGAGATAGGGGTGCCCGACAGGAACGGGCGGAAAGAGATCCTCCAGATCCACACCCGGGGAATGCCCCTGCCTGAGGGCGAGGAGAGGGAGAGAATAATAAACGACTTCGCGGACAAGACCCACGGCTTCGTTGGGGCGGACATCGAGAACCTCGCCAAGGAGGCGGCTATGAGGGCTCTGCGCAGGATCCTGCCGGAGATCGACCTCGAGGCAACGAGCATTCCCGCGGAGGTCCTGGACAAGATAAGCGTTACCTACAACGACTTCATGCAGGCCTTCATGGACATTGAGCCCAGCGCCATGAGGGAGGTGCTTGTTGAGGTACCCGATATCAAGTGGGAGGACATAGGCGGCCTGGAGAATGCTAAGCAGGAGCTCCGGGAGGCGGTGGAGTGGCCTCTCAAGTATCCCGACCTGTTCTCCCACATGGACGCCCAGCCCCCTAAGGGCATTCTTCTCTACGGCCCGCCGGGCACGGGGAAGACCATGCTGGCCAAGGCCATAGCCAACGAGAGCGAGGCCAACTTCATAAGCGTCAAGGGGCCGGAGTTCCTGAGCAAGTGGGTCGGGGAAAGCGAGAAGGCCGTGAGGGAGACCTTCAGGAAGGCGCGCCAGGCGGCGCCGTGCATAATCTTCTTCGACGAGATGGACGCCATAGCCCCTGTCAGGGGAGCGAGCTTCGACTCCCACGTGACAGAGAGGGTTATCAGCCAGCTCTTGACGGAGCTGGACGGGCTGGAGGAGCTTCAGGGGGTAGTGGTTATAGCCGCTACCAACAGGCCTGACATAGTGGATCCCGCTCTTCTCCGCCCTGGGAGGTTCGACAGGCTGTTGTATATCCCGTCTCCTGACCTCGAGGCCAGGAAGGCCATATTCAAGATCCACACCAGGAAGAAGCCCCTGGCCGAGGATGTCTCTATAGACGCCCTGGCCGAGAAGACGGAGGGCTACACCGGCGCGGACATCGCCGCCGTGTGCAACGAGGCCGTGATGCTGGCTATAAGAGAGTTCGTCAAGGATGGGCGGAGGATGGAGAAGGAAGAGCTTAAAAAGCACCTCAAGCTTCACATGAGGCATTTTGAAGAGGCTATGAAGAAACTGCGCCCCCTCCCAGAGGAGGAACACCTGCGCTACAAGGAGGCGGCGGAAAAGTTTTCTTCTGCCATAGCTAAGCCTTCTTAACTAAAGGTTTTAAAGGATGAAGATAGATAGGGGCAAAGGTATGGAAGTGGAGTTGAAAGTAGCTGAGGCCATGCAGAACGACGTTGGCCGGGGAATAGTCAGGCTGGACACCGCTACCAGGGACAAGCTCGGCATAACCACGGGAGACATCGTCGAGCTCAAGGGGCGCAGGGTTACGGCTGCCATTGTGTGGCGCGCCTACGCGGAGGACGAGGGCCTCGGAATAATCAGAATGGACGGCATTCTGAGGCAGAACGCCGAGATATCCCTCGGAGACAAAGTGGCGGTGAGGAAGGCGTACTCCAAGGACGCCAAGAAGGTGATCTTCGCCCCTAACCAGGCCATTCGCTTCTCCGTGGGCTTCGGGGAGTTCATTAAGCGCCGGCTCCTCGGCAGACCCGTCACCGTGGGGGACAAAGTTGTTGTCGGCGTTCTGGGAACTACTCTGCCCTTCACCGTTACCCAGACCATACCCACGGGCATTACCAGGATCACCGACTACACCAACATAGTGGTCAGGGAGGAGCCCAGCAAGGCCGAGAAGCTGGGCATTCCGAGCGTTGCCTATGAGGACATAGGCGGCCTCAAAGAGGAGGTTCAGAAGGTAAGGGAGATGATTGAGCTCCCCATGAAGCACCCGGAGCTTTTTGAGCGCCTCGGCATAGAGCCGCCTAAGGGCGTGCTCCTCCACGGCCCGCCGGGCACGGGGAAAACCCTCATAGCCAAGGCTGTGGCCAACGAGTCCAACGCCTACTTCATCTCCCTCAACGGCCCTGAGATAATGAGCAAGTTCTACGGGGAGAGCGAGGAGAATCTGCGGCGGATGTTCAAGGAGGCCGAGGAGAACGCCCCCAGCATCATATTCATAGATGAAATAGACGCCATCGCCCCCAAGAGGGAGGAAGTCCACGGCGAGGTGGAGAGGCGCGTGGTGGCCCAGCTCCTGGCGTTGATGGACGGCCTTAAGGCCAGGGGAAAGATAGTCGTCATCGGGGCCACCAACAGGCCCGACGCCATTGATCCAGCCCTGCGCCGGCCGGGGAGGTTCGACAGGGAGATCGTTATAGGGGTGCCCGACAGGAACGGGCGGAAAGAGATCCTCCAGATCCATACCCGGGGAATGCCGACAACCACCGAGGAGGACGTGAAGGCCGGCAAGGCCACCGAGGAGGACGTGGTTGACCTGGACGAGCTTGCCGACATAACCCACGGCTTCGTCGGTGCAGACCTCGAGGCCCTGTGTAAGGAGGCCGCCATGAACGCCCTCCGCAGGCTCCTGCCGGAGATAAACCTTGAGGAGGAGACCATTCCCCCGGAGATCCTGGAGAACCTTCAGGTCAAAAAGAAGGACTTCACCGAGGCCTATAAGAACATCGAGCCCTCCGCCCTGAGAGAGGTCTTCATCGAGATCCCCAACGTGGGCTGGAAGGACGTCGGCGGCCTCGAGGAGGTTAAGAGAGAGCTTCAGGAGGCTGTGGAGTGGCCTATCAAGCATCCCTCCGCCTTTGCGAAGATGGGCATCAAGCCCCCTAAGGGAGTCCTCATATTCGGCCCGCCGGGTTGCGGTAAGACCCTCCTGGCCAAGGCCATAGCCAACGAG
>JALUUU010000234.1 GCA_027021185.1 archaeon
AGGTTTGACCTGGGACTAATAACCGTCGCAATCGACAGGGTAGAGTACGAGCCGGAGCAGTTCCCCGGACTCGTATATCATCTCGACAACCCCAAAGCGGCGGCTCTAATCTTCGGATCCGGGAAAATAGTGTGCACCGGCGCAAAAAGTATCGAAGAGGCCAAACTCGCCATTGAGAGGATAGTGGAAAAAATAAAAGAGGCTGGAGTGGACATCAAGAAAAAACCAGAGATAATAGTCCAGAACGTAGTGGCCACGGCTAATCTTAATGCCGAGTTAAACCTTGATGCTATAGCCATCGGGTTGGAGAACACTGAGTACGAGCCGGAGCAGTTCCCCGGACTCGTATACCGCATGCAGGATCCCAAGGTCGTTTTGCTCCTTTTCGGATCCGGGAAAATAGTGTGCACCGGCGCAAAAAGTGTTGAGGACGCCGAGAGGGCGGCAGACAACGTGCATAAAAAGCTGAGGGAACTCGGCTTATTATAGGGTGGTTCAGTGGACGTTAAAGAGTACGAGAAGCTTCTAGACAAAGCCTATGGAGAGCTTCCAGAGATCTTGAAGGAGTATTCTCGTTTCGTCATCCCTAGAATTGAGGCCCGAATCCAGGGAAAAGTGACAGTTATTCATAACCTGGGAGAAGTCAGCAAAATCATCAACAGAAAACCCGACATGCTGGCAAAATACCTCCTCAGAGAATTCGGTACCATGGGGTCGAGGGACGACCAGAGACTCCTCATGAAGGGCCAGTTCAGGCAGCACCAGATTCAGGAGAAATTTGAGGAGTTTCTGAACCTCTATGTTATCTGCCCAGAGTGCGGGCGTCCTGACACTCGAATCATCCAAGAAATGCGGGTCAACTTCCTTAAGTGCGAGGCCTGCGGCTCAAGACATCCCATAGGGGTGATCAAGGCAGCTCCGAGGAAGGAGAAAAGACCCGAGATCGGGGACGTAATAACCCTCCATGTAACTCAGACGGGGAAGAAAGGCGACGGCGTCGCCAAGATGGGGAAGTACATCATCTTTATCTCCAACGCCCGGGAAGGGCAGAGGGTGAAGGCAAAGATAAAGAACATCCAGGGGACCATGGTCTTCGCAGAGGCTGTTGAAATCCTCTCATGATCCTCCGGAGCGCTAAAACTTTTGCCTCTGGATATATCCTCGGAGTCTTGCTTGGTCTAGGAGTGAAAATCCTTCTCCCTGGACTGTACTTATACCTCCTGTATCTCCTGGAACAAAAGGTGGTGGTCCAGTCAGCCATAGCTGGAGGCTACTCCATAGGCATACTCCTCAACAACCTTCTGGCTTCTCTATTGTGCTCATATGGGGGTTACCTCACTACCCAGGTTTTTCTTAGATTGCGTTCCCCCGGGTCGGCCGCGATTAGAAGGCTCTCGTTTCTGGAGAAACGGGTGAGAAATCTGAGGGGCGAGAATCTTAATTTTTTTCTCTCCCTCTACACCCTTCCCTTCTTTATCCTAGGATTCAACGGCCTCGTCTTGGGTTTCCTCCTTATCCTCTATGCTTCGCGACCCCTTGAATACCTGAGCGGCCTCTTCCCCCACGGCTTATTCGAGCTGCCAGCTATAATCCTCGCGGGAAGCATAGGCTACTCAATAGGCGAGGCGGTCTTCACCCACCGCTCAGGTCTCGAGAAAGAGATCAACATCAGGGCCAGGAAACACATGCCCCGATACTTCCTGGTTCTCTTCCTGTTGGTTATAGGGGCATATCTGGAGCCCTAGAGTACCTTGACAAGAACCTTGAGAAGCTCATTACCTGATTTTGCTGCCGCTTTTGATGGGCTTATCAGGGACTACAAGGGATATCCTTTTTCTGTCAACCGCCGCCAGCAGCATGCCCTCACTTTTAACCCCTCTGATGACGGCTGGTTTAAGATTGTCTAGGACCACTATTCTCTTACCAACGAGCTCCACAGGGGAATACTGCCCCCCTATTCCCGCCACGAGTTGTTTTTCTTTTGATCCCACCCTCACCTTGAGCTTTAACAGCCTGTCTGCGCCTTGGATTTTCTCAGCAGAAACTATCTCCGCTATGCGGAAATCATGCTTTGCAAACTCATCTATGGAAACTCTTTTCTTGAACATTTCCTCGAATTTTGTAACCCTGGTTGTGATCTTGCGCAGCTTCTCCAGGGTTGCATCGTCGAGCTTGGGGAATAGAGGGCTAACGTTTCGCAGCCTCGTACCGGGTTTTATCCTCTGATTGGCAATGTCATTAAGGGTTCCAAGCTCCACCCCCAGCTGCTCACATATCCGGGCGGCACTCCGAGGAAGGAAGGGACTCAGGAGTATCGCAATGTCATAGCAGAGATTGGCGCAGACGTAGAGAGTGGCGGCGGCCCTCTCCCTGTCTTCTTTGACCGCCTTCCAGGGCTCTCTTTCCTGGAAGAGCTTGTTTCCCATGTCAGCCACTTCCAGTACTTTTCTCAACCCATCCCTGAGCCTTATGCTCTCCATCAGCCCCTCATATGCCTCAGCGTGTTTTCCGCTTTTTTCCAGGACCTCCTCATCTTCTCTAGAGAGTTCTGCATCCGGCACTTCGCCCTGGAAATTGTTTTTAATAAAGCTGAGGGTTCGGTAAACGAAGTTTCCCAGATTAGCCACAAGCTCCCTGTTCACGCGTTCTTTGAACTCCCTCCACTTCCATTCTGTATCACTTGTCTCGGGGATAAGATACGTCAGATAGAAGCGCCATATATCGCTGTCCAATCCTGCATTGGGCATGTTTTCACAGAAAATCCCCCACTCCTTGGACTTGGATATCTTCCCACCCTCATAATTGAGGTACTGAAGCCCCGCCACGCGATACGGCAGGGAGTAGTCCCCGTTGGCCAGGAGCATTCCAGGCCAGAATATCGTGTGGAAGGGAATGTTGTCTTTACCTATGAAGTGGTAAATCCTGGCTTTATCGCTCTGCCAGTACTGGCGCCACTCCTGCGGCTTACCAATTTTTTGGGCCCACTCCTTCGTGGAGGATATGTATCCTATTGGGGCATCGAACCACACGTAGAAGACCTTGTCCTCGTATCCGGGGATGGGCACTTTAACACCCCACTCCAGGTCTCTGGTGATGCACCTGGGCTTAAGACCCTCTTTTATCCAGCCCATGGCCATGCTGTACACCTGCTGGCTCCATATTCTGCGCTTCCCCTCTATCCACCTCTTCAGCTCCGGCTCCAACTTATCGAGCTTAAGAAACAGGTGCTTTGTCTCTTTAAAGACGGGGGTGTTGCCGCAGAGAACACACTTGGGCTCCTTCAACTCATCGGGATTTAAAAGGGTTGAGCAGCTCTCGCATTGGTCTCCTCGGGCAGAGGCGTATCCGCAGCTCGGGCAGATGCCCTCAACGTATCTATCGGGGAGAAAACGCCTATCGTGGTCGCAGTACGGGAGACGCAGGGTGCCTTCGGTTACGTATCCGTTTTCGTATATTTTCTTGAAGAACTCTGCCGTGGTCTCGTGATGAACCCTTCGCGAGGTCCTGGAGAAGTTGTCATAGCTTATATCGAGCCACTCATATATCCTGCGGTGCACCTCGTAGTATCTGTCGCACAGCTCCCGGGGCTTGACCCCGAGCTTGGCAGCCGCGACCTCTGTCGGGGTGCCGTGCTCATCGCTACCCCCTATGAAAACCGTCTCGTATCCCGCAAGCCTGCAGTATCTCGCGAATATATCTGCCGGCAGATGGGAGCCAGCGATGTTCCCGATGTGAGGGACATTATTAACGTATGGCAGGGCGCAGGTAATCAGCCTTTTCGTGGCAACCACCTCTGTAGGTAATCGTAGTTCAGCCTTAAGAAATCTTCGATGTCTGAGAGATGAACCCACTCCCGACTCAAAACCCCTTTTACCCTGCAGCCTCCATCTATCATGGATTGAATAGCGTCCTGGATCTCGTATTCCCCCCTTACGGACCTCTTTACCCTGGGCAGATGCTCCTTGACCGCCTCACTGAAAACGTAAAGAGGCGAGGAGGCATAGCGGCTCAGCACCTCTTTCTCAGATGGTTTCTCGATAATCCTGGAGATCGCTCCTTCGCTGTCTAGGAGAACGCTACTGGAGGAGGTTATGTCTTTTTTATCCATTATCTTCAGGCTCAGGGTTGCGTCGCATCCCTCTGATGCATGACAACTCCATAGATCTTTCAAGTGCCCCACCGGAAAAAGAGAGTCACATGCGGAAACGATGAAATCTCCTTCCAGCAAGTCAGAAGCATGCAGGATGGCATGGGCCGTTCCCTTAGGGGTGTCTTGGTAAACATACTCTATTTTGCTTCCCCCTGGGGTGGATGATCCCAGATATTCTTTCACCTGTTCTCCTAGCCACCCGACCACTACAACAATCCTCTCAGGCTCCAACACCTCCATTCTCCGGATCAACTCTTCTATGATGGGTTTTCCCCTGTAGGGGATCAGGGCCTTGGCTATCCAGTTGGTTACGGGACGCAGCCTCTTTCCTTGTCCTCCTGCCAGTATAACAACCATCATAGCTCCAGCACCATGAGGTCCTCTGCCGGGATGATCTCGCCTTTAAAGTACCTCGCTATAACCGAAACCATCTCCTCAATTCCATTTTCAGATGCAGGAGAGAAATGCGTTAAAACAAGCCTCCTCACAGGCAGGTTCTCTACCAGCTCTCCCAGACCCTTGGGCGTCGTATGATCAGGGAACCTCTCCCCCTCTGAGTCCAGGAAGGAGCACTCGTGGATTAACAGATCAGTGCTTTTATCACAGAGTTTTTTAACGCCTTCGCATGGAGCGGTGTCCCCTGAGAAAACAACACTATCCTTATCGTCTTGGATCCGGTAGGCAAGGCCATCTAATGCGTGCTTGTTTCTCCTTGCCTCAAGGTGGGCACCGCCAACACTTACCTGGGAGGCATCCTCTAGGCAGGTTATATCAAGGTCTAGCCTGCCCTTCATATATGGGTATGCATCCATGAGCTTGGTGAGCCACTCCTCCGTTTCTGACGGCCCGAGCACCATCAGCTCTCGTTTCCCCTTGAGCCACATGGCCTTCAGTAGAGACATAAATTCTCCGTCATGGTCTAGGTGATGATGGGTGAACAGCACATGCGTGATCCCTGTGATGTCATTTCCAGCCTGAGCCATGCGCTGAAGGACACCTGCGCCACAGTCGATGAGAACACGGTTCTTCCCAGTCTCCACCAATATCCCTGTCTGAGCCCTATTAGGGGATGGTACTGCAAACCCCGAACCCAGGATGGTGACTCTCATGCATCTGCCTTATTTGCTCCAAAAAGATAACTCTTTCTGAAGAGTGTTCGCCGATGAGTTGCCGTCACAAAAAAAAGAACGTGACCAATCTGAATTAAACGCTTCCTCAATAGAAATCATCCCCGCCAGCGTATCATCCAGTCCAAGTCAACTCCCCAACCGGACCCATCAATTTATTTATGACATGCCCCTAGAGTATGAATCATGGAAGTGGATCTGAAAGACTTTGAAGGCCTTGATCTGCGGGTTGGGGAAATAGTGAAGGTGGAGCCTGTGAAGGGCTCGGATCGGCTGTTCCTGATGGAGGTGGATATCGGGGATGTAAGGGGTGTGAGGCGTACGGTCGCCGGCCTGAGGCCCTGGTACAAGGCCGAGGAACTCATAGGCAGAAAAGTCATTTTTCTCGCAAACCTCGAGGAAGCCACTATCAGAGGGGTTAAAAGTGAGGGCATGCTGCTGGCGGCCCAAAACAAAGACACCGTGGCTCTTCTAACAGTGGATAAGGAAACAGTCAACGGCGCCAAAATCAGGTAAAATGAGAATGACAACCCGGAGCCTCAGGGCGTTCACTTGTTTTTTGCTGCTTTTCCTCGTATTCGGATGCCTTTCAAATCCGAAACCCAAGGAACCTGTTGTCCTAGATGTTCAACCCATTATAGACTATTACCCCCTCGGCGGATTTACAGGCGCCGCTGAGGAGGCCGTATACGTTATCCCAGGGGATGCCGTCTCTGTAAAATCTACGCTGAAGGAGATAGTGGTTGATAAACAGCCTCCAAGAACCACATTCTCGAAGGACGACCCCCTGAATATCGTTGTTTTTAGAGGCATCTTCAGCACCGGAGGCTACGACGTACGCATTTCCAAGGTCCTCTTCGATGGCACAACCTTCGTCGTTTATGCCACATTCTCTGATCCCGGCGCAGGAATGATGGTGACCCAGGCCTTCACCCAGCCGACAGCCATTATTCCCCTGGGAAAGCTGGAGAAAGGCAGCTACCAG
>JALUUU010000235.1 GCA_027021185.1 archaeon
TGTATAGAGATAAAGAAAAGAATTACAAGCTGCTCAAGTATGACGGTGCGAATTTAACAGTTTTGAAGGGGGTGGTGGAGCCTCCGGTGAGGGAGATACACTGGAACGGGGAGTACTGGCTCATCCTGTATCTCCTAGCTGGAACCGAGGGTAGCGCTGTAACCAAGTATAACGGCACTGATCGTGAAGTACTGCTCTACAAGTTCAGGTTATCCACCTATCGTCAGTGGCCTCCTGTAGGTGATGTGGAGTGGGGAGGGGGATACTGGCTCATAGGAACCTACAGGTTCGTTCGTACAGAGCAGCGTGACTGGGTTCAAGATTACATGAAGCCTTCGCTCTTAAAGTACGATGGCACTGGATTCACAGACCTAACCAAGGAATTTTGGAAAGCTGTGAAAAAGCAGCATGAGAGAAAAGCCATTTGCGGTCCTGCGGTCATGCTTTTATTGGCGCTCCTTCCTGCTGCGGTTTTTAGAAGGTTCGAGAAAAGATGAAGGTGGATGGGTGCATAGTTCGGGGGGCAATGATGTTCCTATTCAAGAGGACGGGGAAGCTATGAGAGGGGAGATATTCGATCGGCTGAAACGAGACCGAGGCTTTACCATTTATTTCGCAGTCATCACCGTCTTATATTCGTCCACTTGGGTGATGCTGCTGGTTGCAAGTTACAAGTCAGACCCCTTAGGCGTTCCTGCGCGGAGCATTATATTTTTCTCGTCATATGTGGGTTCTTTTTACCTGTTCTTCATTGGTAGGGGCATAGTCACGCAGGGAATAGGTGCTCTAGGCAATTTTAAGCCCGGCTTCCTTATTCTGGCGTTTCTGACTTTAGCGATGATTGGGATGGATTTCTTGTCGGGTTATGAGGTTTTACGGCCCCTGACTCTTCCGGTCTACCTGTTGATACTGCTTTTCTCCTGGAATATCCTGTACATTGCCATGAAGCTGGGGAATCATTCTTTCTTCCCCTATAGCCTAATGTCGTATTTTATGATAGCCTCGGTACTTTCCTTCTATGTGTTCGCTTATCGTTTAGCAAAAGACAGTCCCAGGACAAGGAAGGTTTTAGTCGGGATCATCCTGGTTCTCGGCATATCCGCACTATACTACTATCTCGTGCCGGTTAAATCCCTGCAGGTAGAAGATGGCAGCATACAGGCTTTCGCTCTTGATGTGAGCGCCAATCCGGTTCTTGACACTGTCCCCACCCTCGAGATACTGAGGCTTCAGGGCCTGGATGCCAGATGGATGGATTCATGGGAACACGGACCGATTTTGGTCAAAGGATCTCCTGAACAAGTTTCACGGCTGGGTTTCACATGGGTCAAGGACATAAGCATGTACGGACATTCAATAGCACCGGCTCCCAGCCTCATCAGCTCAATACCCATTTCCATGCTGGGTCTTCTGGTGAAGAACTACCTCTGGCTTGTGATAATAACGGCGGCAGTTTTATATTATGCGAAAGGCGTGAGGGTCAGGGGGAGGGAACTCAGGAGTCTTTTCCTCTATGTTTTGATCCTCGCTCTTCTCTTCATCCCTCTTCCCACGACCGTTTACTTTACTTCGGGCATTAACGCCGGGGAGTACTCGTCCTTCGTTGGTTCTCACAAATACTTTATCCCGAAGTTCATCAGGTTCCAGTCCTATCCCCAGGGAGGAGGCGGTGCCGCCATCAGCCGGGATAACTTGTTCCCGACGGTGGGGCATAAACTCATAATGGATGATAAGTACGACGGATTCATAACTTATTACCGGATAGATAAACTTAAGGGATTCGCCCCTGCGACATACGCTCTGTTCATGAACCGGCCGGGGGTTTTTGTTTATTCCCATGGTTATGGGCTTATCATGGTGATTCTACTTCTCTACCGAATAACCACTGCCCATCCCAGACAAGATAGAGGACTGGAATGACATGGACCCCGTAGGCCACTACATGCTTTCATGGCTCCTGGGAAGAAGAATGAACATCGAGAAAAACGCATACAGGGCACTGCTCATAGGTTCTCTTTTACCCGATGGTGATGTGGTTGTGCTGATCCTTGGGTATGATTTTCTCCTGCAACACCACTCCACCATCAGCCATTCCTACATCCTGTGGTTGCTAGCAGCGGTCATGATATCCATAGCCTTGAAGTCTAGGTCAATCTTCCCATACTTAGTCCTTGGGGTTTACCTCCATATCACCGCTGACATCCTGCTGAACAGCGGTTTGATATTCAAAGGAGGAGTATGGTGCCTCTGGCCATTTTCCCAGGCGAAGTGTCTTCTGGCGTATAACACCGACATTCCCTTCAAGGCTTTCAGGTTCGTATACGCTTCACTGGAGATTTTCTTTTACTCAGCGGCCGCTTATTTCGTTTTAAAGAAGCAGTATCCCTGGCAAATTTGGCTTAGGACTGAAGAGGAAAAGAGCTGAACATGACAATGGGCATATAAAAACAAGATGCCCCCAGGAAAACCAGAGGCCTATTCTTTCCGCATCAGGAAGATCCTGTTTATCCCTGAGAGCATTGCCTCGACGCTGGCCATGACGATGTCTTCCCTGGCAGCCCTGGCAGTGGCTATGTTGCCCTGGCTGTCCTCCAGCTTCACTATCACCTCGGCGAGGGCGTCGCTTCCCCCTGTTATGGCCTCCAGTCTGTACTCTGTGAGCTTGATGTCCTCTATCCCCCTCAGGACGCTTCTCACAGCGTTGAGGGCTGCATCAACAGGCCCCACACCCGTGTCCGCGCCGGTGAGATACTTATCCTTGAACCGCAGCCTCACAGAGGCGGTCGGGGTTATCCTGTTACCGGTCATCACCGAGAGCTCCTCCAGGGACACGAGCTTCTCCTCCTTGGCAACCTCGCCGACGACCGCCTCCGCTATTGCTTGGAGGTCGGCGTCCGTCACCCGCTTGCCTTTGTCTCCGAGGTCCTTTACCCGCATGGTGATGTCCAGGAGCTGCTCCTTGGTTACCTTGAATCCCATGTCTTGAAGCATGGCCTCTATCCCATGGGTGCCCGCGTGCTTCCCTGAGACGATTCTTCTCCGGTGGCCCACCATCTCAGGGGTCATGACCCCTGGCTCGAAGGTGTCGCTCTTGCTCAGGACGCCGTGGGTGTGGATCCCTGACTCGTGGGAGAAGGCGTTCTCCCCTACTATGGGGTAGTTCGGAGGTATCTTTATCCCGGTGAGCCTCTCCACCAGCTTAGAGGTCTCGAAGAGGTACTGGGTCTTGATGTTGGTCTTCACGTTGTAGAGGGAGTGGAGGCTCATAACGATCTCCTCGAGGTTGGCGTTCCCCGCCCTTTCGCCGAGGCCGTTGATGGTGCACTGGACCTCCCTGGCACCGGCCTCAACGGCGGCGAGGCTGTTGGCCACGGCGAGGCCGAAGTCATTGTGGCAGTGGACGTCTATGGGAATGCTCACGGCTCTGTATATCTCTTGGGTGAGGAGGCGCATCCCCTGGGGAATCATGACCCCAACGGTGTCTGGGATGTTTATGATGTCCGCTCCCGCGTCCTCCACGGCCTTGAAGATCTTCACCAGGTAGTCCAGGTCGCTCCTGGTGGCGTCCATGGCCGAGAATAGGCAGCTTACCCCGTGCTCCTTGATGTAGCTCACCGCCTCAGTGGCCATGGATAGGATTTCCTCCTTGCTCTTCTTGATGGTGTACTTGATCTGGATGTCGCTCGTCGATACGAAGGTGTGGACCATGTCGACGTCACAGTCCAGGCAGGCGTCTATATCCTCTCTGATCACCCTGGAGAGCCCGCACACCGTGGAGGTCAATCCGTCCCTGGCGATAGCTCTTACAGCTTCTTTCTCACCCCTCGATGAGATGGGAAACCCCGCCTCTATGATGTCGACTCCCAGCTTATCCAGCTGCCGAGCCAGAAGAAGTTTTTCCTCTTGGGTAAGGGATATTCCGGGGGTTTGTTCCCCATCACGAAGGGTGGTGTCAAATATCTTAACCTCCCTGGGGAGGTTCATGTTTTTCTTAGCTTCACCGATGGTGTAAAACGTAATCCCTTCTTTTCATTTTTAAAACCCCTTCCTGCATTTTTCCTTGTCTAATATAAAGTTAACCCTTATCCGAGCTCTTCCCGGCGCTTTCTGAACAATAGGAGAAGGACTCCGAGGATGATTATTCCTAGAGCAATAAGCCCGTATTTCTTGATGTCCTGCTTGGTTTCCTTAGTTGTCTGTATCTTGTCGGCCTCGGCCAGGGCATCGTCCAGTATTTTTATGGCGCTCTCGGCGGCGTCCCTTGCGAGCTCGACCTCACCTTTTTCGTATAGCGCATCGGCGGTTTTTATTATGTTCCGGCCGTTTTCGAGTTTCTCCTCCAGGGAGGACACATCAGCACCGGAGGCTTTGAGGCCCGCGATCTTGCTCTCAAGGAGGCTCAGCTTTGTCTTCGCCTTGTCCATGGCTCCAACGGCCTCGCTTATAACCACATTCGTCACGGTGAGGAGCAGCTTCTTCTCGTCCTGGTACGTTCCCGGCTCTCCCTTGTACTTTACGTAGGTTTTGACGTCGAGGAGCGCCACGTCGGTCTCCTTAGTCACCTCAGGAGCGACGCCATACAAGAAGATCTCGATCTCGGTAACCCCTTCCGAGGGGAGGGGTATCTCCACCGAGGGGGAGCCGTAGCGCTCAAGTTCCCCGTTCACGACAACTTCTAGCCTGGGCCTAGCCGCCCCAGTGGATATGTTCAATCGGGCCTCGTCCGGCACAGGGGTGGAGCCGGTTAGAACCAACCTGGCCCCTACGGGCTGGCCTGGCTTGGCTTTATACGTGGGGGTTACCTCGGAGTAGCCCGGCTTAAGGTAATCGGGCACGGCGGCATAACTTAGGGCTGGGAATATCATCAGCCCGACAACCACCGCCAAACCCAGAGTTGCTGGTCTCATCCGTACTCTCCTTTCATATCAGAGGGATTTTATATCTTTTAGAAGGCTCTCGAGTTCAGAGGACACCTTTTTTGTTTTCGCCTCAACAGCGAGTCTCTCCCGAAGCCCTGTTATCCCCGTTATCAGGGTGTACATGCTGATTTTCCTAGGGTTTTCTGATCCCACGGCGGTAAACCTCAGCTCTGCGTTGTATTTACTCCTAATCCACTCTTGGGCAAACCTTTCACCATAAATCTTTCCCCTATCGCCGCGGACCACGGCGTAGATGCGTTTAAACTTTTCGAGGGGGAAATAGACGTCATTCCTAAGCAACCTGCTGGTCAGGTCTTTAAGAGCCGTGGGCTCTGCCTTAGCCTGAACCACCCCTATGGTGGCAACATCCCCCTTAAGGGCCTTCAGCAGCGTCCGGGTGTCGAAGCCCCTGAGAAAGTCTCGGACGGCCGCATTGATCTTCTTGAAGGCCTTATCCACGACCTCGCCTCTTGTGGCTGGGCCGCTGTTGTCAACGACGACAAGGCCGGCCGCGCTCTTGTGAATATGAGAAAAATTCTCTGAGGCATTTTTCGAGTAAAGAGCCCCCTCTGACCTGGATGGGATTGTCACGATGCCGTAGATCGGTACGTCGAAGGCTTTCCTTATCTTGTCTGCGAGAACAGGGAATCCCCCAGTGCCCGTGCCGCCTCCCAGCCCGGTTATCAGGAAAACAGCTTTGGCTCCGCCGAAGCCCGCCTTGGCCAGGGCGGCTATGGCGAGCTCATGCTCCTCCGTGAGAATTCTCCTCCCGAGGTCAACATCCCCACCGGTGCCGTGGCCCTTGGTCAAGCTCTTACCGATGAGAACCCTGTTCTCAATGGGTATGGAGGTAAGGCTGCTCAGGGCCTGGGAGGTGTCAATGGCAACCCCTGCTACATCCTGCTCCTCCCGGGATGCGAGCCTACCTATGATGCTTCCAAGATTTTTCCTGTAGAAACCCTCTACTATCTTGCTCCCGGCGCCTCCAAGACCTACGAGAAACAGCATCCCCGGCACCTGATTTATTTTTCCAGGTTCTCTATTTCTCCAAGGAGCTCCTCTATGTCTCGTTCTCGCTTGGGCTCCTCGCCCTGGCGTTCCTGCACGTATTTGGCGCGCTGGAGCATAGACACGACCCTAGGAGCGCTCGCTATTCCTGCGAGGAGAACAACGCAGCCGACGTAGTTGCTCCTGGGCAGGGGGTAGTCTCCTCCTCTAACCTCTGTGCCCGCTATAGTGTCCTCGAGCCATTCCCTGGCTTTCTCGATGCCCTTGCGGTCCAGGTGCTCAGGCGGGCCAGCGATGACGAT
>JALUUU010000236.1 GCA_027021185.1 archaeon
CGTATCAAGGCCCAGGACCCCAGGGTGAGGGTCCTGGAGATGGACAGGAACCGGGGAGAGGCGGCGGCCCTCACGGCGGGCTTCCACCATGCCCGGGGAGACATAGTGGTGAGCATGGACGGCGACGGGCAGAACGACCCCGCCTACATCCCCCGGCTCCTGGAAAAGCTGAGGGAAGGTTACAAGGCCGTTTCGGGCTGGCGGGAGAAGAGAAAGGAGCCTTTCCTCACCCGGGTTCTCCCCTCCCGGATGGCCAACTGGATCATCGGCATGGTCACGGGGGTGAGGGTCCACGACAACGGATGCAGCCTCAAAGCCTACCGGGGAGAGGCGGTGAAATCCGTCCACATACCCCACGGCTTCCACCGGTTCATACCCGCCATCTTCGGGGTGAAGAACAACGAAGTGGCCGAGGTAAAAATCAAGGACAGGCCCAGAAGATGGGGTAGCTCCCACTACGGGCTCTCCAGGACCCTGGAGGTCCTCCGGGAGCTGGTCACCATCCCCTTCATCCTCAGGGGAGGTCCGGGGAGCCATTATTGCCTGAAGGTCTGCTCCAATGTGGGCCTTGCCCTCCTCCTGCTCTACCTCCTCTTTTGCCTTTGGGTCCCCCGGGGTTTTTACTTTTTCCCCTTCCCTCTGGCCGTAGTGGTAGCATCCAGGGTGGCCTACAAGAACCTGGAGAGGTTCCTCCAGGCCCAAAAAGAGGGGGCCTTCAGCGTGTCTGAGCCAGAACAGCAGTAAAGAAACAGCCCCACAAATTTTTCTCTCCATCACAATTTTGTACCAGCCCAGAGAAAGGCCCCATCCTGGCCCCAAGAGGTTCAGATCCCCAAGGGAAAAGGGAACGAAAAAGGGCCATTGTTTCCATTATCCACTGAACTTAGCCTGCCCCCAAAAGGGGTAAAGGATGCACCTTTTGGAGAAGGGGTATTATAAATTAGTAAAACCCATCAAAACACATTACCTCCACAATCTTTATTTAAAAGAGGGCACGTAAGGTACATCCAGGTGTACCGGGAACGCATGGACAGACAAGTAAAGCTGGCCCCCCAGGATAGCAGGTGGAGACCAGGAACCCCTCGCTGGTCAAGAATAGGGGAGATGCAATTCCGATTCCTGGTCCAACATGGGTTGAGACCGGAACACACCCTGCTGGACATAGGCTGTGGGACACTGAGAGGAGGTATCCAGTTCATCAGATACCTCCATCCCGGCAACTACACAGGCATCGACATATCCCCGGAAGCCATCAAGGTAGCCAGACGACTCATAATGGAAGAAAGACTGGAAGACTTAAGACCCAGGTTACTGCTCACCACGGATTCCCGGTTCAAAGAGTTCTCGGGAGAGACCTTCGATTTCCTGTTTGCCTACTCGGTGTTCTGCCACCTTCCCCCTGAAGAGATAGAGGAGATCTTCCAGAACATAGGGGAGATTATGGGGGAAAGCTCTGTCTTCTTCTTCACCTTCAAACCCTCCGGCAGGATGAAAGAAGACAAAAGCAAAGACAAAAAATTCAACTTCCGCTATCCCTTCCGCTATTTCCAGGAATTGGCCAAGGAACACGGACTCGATATTGAGCTCCTGGAACCCCCCTCAGCCCACAACTACCCGGAAAAGAAGAGAATGGCCAAGGTGACCAAGGGGAAGAGCTCAACGGGGAAACAGAGAGAATGAAACCTATCTCCCGAATACTGGTGAAATCCGGGGGCCTCCTCTTGGGTATAATGGCTGTGATCATCGGGGCCCGCCTCTGGTATCTGGAGGAGCAGGGGAACTTTCATCCCATCACTCCAGGAGAGGCCTACCGTTCAGCCCAACTGGATCGGGATGAACTGGAGCACTACATCCAGAGATACAGGATACACTCTGTGATCAACCTGCTGGGTAAAGACGAGAACGCCAAGTGGTATAGAGAAGAAATCTCCACATGCAAAGATCTGGAGGTTGCCCACTACGACATTAAACTCCCCTCCCGTAGTGCACCTTCAGAAGCCAAGATACGAAAACTAGTGTCCATATTTAAAAGGGCCCCCAGACCGGTCCTCATACACTGCAAGGCCGGGGCCGATAGATCCGGTCTGGCAGCGGCCATCTGGTTGGTAGAGATAGACTCCGCACCCCCGTCCAGGGCCAGAAAAGAGTTGAGCATCAAATACGGCCACATACCCATGGGACCGACCCATGTATTGGATAAGTTCTTCGACAACTGGGTGAAAAAGAGGACGGAAAATGCAAGGTTCAATATCAACAGTTTAAAACATATATGCCATACCGACGGATAAGAAAATACACCACCAAAGAAAAACTCAAGAGGTCATTGTCAGTTGAAAGCAGCATTGTGTCTGTTAAGAAAAATAAGTTCCAAACCTTGAAATCAGGATTTTTAGAACTTAGCAGACTCATAGAACAGAATGAGAAAAACTTATTTATAGTATTGTTCTCTATAATCTTGGTCTTGAGAGTCAATTGTATCTTCTACACTCCCATTAATAGCGATGAGCCCCAGCACTTACACGTCATCTGGAGCTGGACTCAGGGGCTTGTTCAGTACCGTGATGTATTCGACAATCATGCGCCTCTTTTCCATTTACTCATGACGCCGATTATGGCCTTTTTCGGCCCACGTCCAGACATTATAATAGTCATGAGGTTTGTTCTGTTACTCATATTTCTAGCGACACTGCTGGTTATATATCTCTTAAGTAAATCTGTATTCGGTCACAGAGCTGCGCTTTGGACAACGCTCTGCTCCTCGACAACACTCTGTTTAGGATTGCCAACCTATTTCCTTAGGAAAACCATTGAATTCAGACCTGCAAATCTATGGATACTGTTGTGGCTACTTATTCTACTTAGTCTAGTTAATAGCAAATTCGATTTTAGAAGCGGAATCATAACCGGAGCCTTAGCCGGAGCTGCTTTATGTGTTTCACTTAAAACTATAATTATGCTATCAAGCCTCATTGGTGCTGTAATTCTCATGCAATTGGTATACCCTAAAGGCGAAATTATATGTAAGAAGCCATTCTACTGGACAGGCGGATTAATGATGGGGATCAGTATCATACCATTCATTGTAGTCGCTCTATTTTTCATGTTAGAAGCATTACCTCAGCTCTTCTATTGTACAGTAAAACATAACATCATGATCGGCATGATTAAACACCGTCTTCGTTTCAACTTACTGTTCTCCTTTTCAGCACTATTGATTCTAACCTGGTCAATCAGAAAACTCATCAGTAACCCTTATGTCAAAATAACCGATAAGAAAGTAATTTTTATGATACTGGTTGGAGGAGTTTATGGCTCACTTTTAAAGCTATATCCTGTAGTAGAGAAAGAAACTGAGATTTCGCTCTTCCCTTTGTTAATCATACTCGTAGTAGGGATTAGCTTCAAGATAGTGGACAACTGCAAATGCAAAGTCAAAAAAATCACACTAAACACCTTCACTCTCCGTCGCGCCAATAATCCATTACCTTTATTAATGATACCTCTCATACTATTACCTATGTTCCGAACAGCCTCTGAGCTAGAAAAATGGAGCAAATCTGCTTACATGAGCTCGGAGAAGAACAAAAAGGAACTGATAACTCCGAGAACATACAAATACCTATTAGAAGATATATTCAAGATCACAACATCTTCCGATTACGTAATGGATCTCAAAGGACAGAGTATTTACAGACAGCGTCCCTTCTACTATGCGTTAGAACTTTTTACCAAGAAAAGACTCCGCCTGGGTTTAATTGAAGATAGTATTATTGAAAAGTGCCTCGATACCAAGACAAAGGTAGTTGTTTTGAGTAGGTATTATCCGGCAAGGGACTATGAGTTTTTCCAGCAGCAATACGTGGAAATAGACCAGCGCGTACCCTCATTAAGAGTAGTGGGCCACTTCATAGGATGTCGAAACCCGACCCGAACCCAGACATTTCCCATCAACGTGGTCATCCCGGCACGCTACGCCATTGTGGCGGAAAAGGGGAAAGTAACCGGACTACTGGACGGAAAACCCTATAATGGGCCTCGGTTTCTCGCCGCCGGGCACCACCTCTTCAAAGCCAGGGGAGGACAGGGTTGGCTGGTCCTGGTCTGGGCTCGAGCGCTGGAGCGGGGATTCAAACCAATCGTAAGAACAGGGGTCTGCAATGTCTGAGAGAGAAATCCCCATAAGGGAAAAAGACCGAATCCTCATCCTGGCCCCCCATCCTGACGACGAAACCCTTGGGGCTGGTGGGCTCATACTCCGGGCATTAGCCTCAGGAGCCCAGGTCCGGGTCATCTTCCTCACCAATGGCGATAACAGCCCGTGGGTCCAACGCTTTGTGGAGCGTCGCTGGCAAATAGGCCCGGTGGATCGTGCCCGATTCGGCAATCGACGTTGCAATGAAGCAACCAGGGCCCTGTCCGTATTGGGGGTTCCCCGGGAGAACATCTCCTTCTGGTCCTATCCAGACCAGGGAATGACAGATCTGTTGATCAACAACAGCCGGGAAATAGTGGACAGGCTCGTATCGAAACTGGAAGAGTGGGTTCCCACTATCTTGGTAACGCCCTCAATGCTCGACCTGCACCCCGACCACAACGCAACAGCAGTGATGGTCTACTTCGCACTGAACAGACTAAAAGGCAAACAAATCCCAAGACATATCCTAAGCTACATCATCCATGGCAGAAACAGGCTAAACAGAATTCCGGAAGTGGTAAAAATATGTCTGAACCAAGAGGAAAAAGCGAAAAAGTTGAAAGCACTAACCTGTCACGAGAGTCAAATAACCACCCACAGGCGAAAATTCTTATCCCTGGCCAAATCGGACGAGAAATTTATTATCGGCATGGATTATTCAAAAGAACGCATGAACTCAGCTCCAGTTACAATATCAGTCAGAGGCAAAAACACACTATGGTTGAAACTAGAAAAGAATTCTATCTTCACTTTCCTTCGATGGAGCAAGCTATATACAATAGGAGTCAAAGATAGCGAAACAGTAAGTGCTTCAAGCATAAAACTAAACAAGAAAAGGAAAGCAACCATTAAATACTTGGCACCTCATAGAGACAAAGAACCAACAAACGCACTCTGGTACCGGAGAAGTGTCTCTATCCAATTACCGATGCTCCATCTAAGAGAAGCCAACATGTTGCTGGTTAAACTGAGACAGAGAATGTGGTTCTTTGACAAATGGGGCTGGAACTTGATGGAGATCCCCAGATATCAACCCAAGACACCGAAAATATGCGCCGTCATACCTTGCTACAATATAGCCTCTCTCTGCGGAGAAGTGGTTCAGGAAACCTTTAAATACAGCGACTTTGTCATAGCCATAGACGACGGTTCGACAGATGAGACAGGAGAAGTACTGAAGGAGATAATAAACAAGAATAAAGCAAAAGCAACACTAATATCCATGAACAAGAACCGTGGAAAGGGAGCGGCACTGATGAGTGGATTCAAATATGCCCTAGATAACGTGGACTTCGACGTGCTGGTAACCCTTGATGGAGACAAGCAACATCGACCACAAGATATCCCTAAACTAATCGAAGCATACAGTGAAGGAGCAGAGTTCATAATAGGAGAAAGAGAAAATATCAATACTATGCCCCTGAGAAGCAGGATAGGAAACACTTTAACCCGTATTTTTCTCAGAAAAGTGGTATCACCAAGTTGCCCACTAGATACCCAGTCCGGCTTCAGGGCCTTCGACCGTCAATTTTTACAACGAATAGTGGAACAGGTGAAAGGCGGCCGATACGAAACGGAAATTCAAATCCTCCTTCTGGCAATAAAAGAGAACATAAGGATCGCCACGGTACCAATACCTACCATCTACCTTAATGGTAACCGCTCGTCCCACTTCAGGCCAGGACTCGATTCCATAAGAATCTTCATATCCATATTGAAGTCACTGCTTGCACCCCGGTATATCCTCGGAAGGTATCCTCCCTTTCTAAAATAAGGGCAGCCTCACCTCAAAGCAGGTCCCACCATGAGAACTCTCCACCCTGACGGTGCCTCCGTGGGCCTCTACTATTCGGTATACCACGGCCAACCCCAGGCCCGTGCCCTTCTCCTTGGTGGTGAAAAAGGGATTGAAAATCTTATCCATATGTTCCGGGGGAATACCCTCCCCCCTGTCTATCACCCTGAGCCGCACCTCTCTTCCCCCTTTGGAAAGCTCTATGCGGATCTCTCCCCCCCGGGGGGAGG
>JALUUU010000237.1 GCA_027021185.1 archaeon
CGGTTCCGCCGAAGCTGTGGGTTCCGTCAAGGATGCCGGTGTCAGAGACCTGCCAGCCCTCGGGTATAGCTACGAAGATTTTTTCCAGTCCCCAGTTTTCGATGGTGAACTCCACCCGGGTATCTATCCTGCTGATTTCGCCTTCTGGGACCTGAAGATATTCCACGCTAATGGTCTGCGCCGTTGCTATGGGAAGCAATCCCATAATCACGGCCGCTATTATGATAATGGCTCCCCTCATTCTACTTCCTTCATCCAGTCGGAGGTTTTGGCTATTGTCACGAAGATGTTCTGTCTGTCGCTCTCCGTAAGGGCGTGAAGCACCAACGACGGGGCCTCTGTCCCTCTCACCTCGAAGAGCAGTAGATATTCTGTGTCCAGGTCCCCTATATTGGTTTCCCTCTCAATGGTGTTGAGCTTTAGGCCGTAGTTTGCCAGGGCCTCCTCTATGTAGCTCCTGGAGAGCTTGCTCGCCGCCGCAGCTTTTTGCAGCTCCTCTATCTCCACGGTATACGTTGTCTCTGTCTGCCGCATCTTGAGCCCTGAGCTTCCCTCGTATGATCCCGTGAGAGCCGCTCCCGTATCCCCTATGCCGAGGGAGGTTGACGTGCCGTATCCCTCGACGCCTCCCCCAGTATCAAGTTTCTTCTCGGTCTCGGACAGCTGAATGCTCCCACTGCTTTTTCCCCTCAGAACCGCCATAACCTTAGCGTTTCTCGCGAGCTTAACCACTTCGCTCCCGTTTTTATAGTATATGTTCACAAGGTCTCCTGGGGCAGCCATTCCCCCCACGGCTTGCTCCCGGGTCAGTCTGATTGGCACGTACTCCACGGAGGCGATCCTTAGAACGGCCGATTTGAGCTCGGCGAGGGAGAGCTGATTGATCTTCTGGATGATTTCCTCCTTTGTCCGGTACGGCTCCCCTGCCGCCACGAGCTCTATATCTTCGCCTGTTTTTTGAAGATTTTCGAATTCGTCTATTAGGTAGGTGCGCCACGCATTAACAGCGGCTTTGGTGTAGTCGATGGCTGCTATCTCCTCCTTGGTCTGGGCCTTACGGACCTTCTCGAGCAGATCCTTCTCGTCGGTGGTGTACTTATCCGGCAGGCCTTTGAATGCGTTTTTTATATCTGCCTCGACTTTCGCTTTTAAATCATCGAGTACGGGTTTTTCCGGCGCTTTCTCCTTTTCTTTAGACTTCAGGAAGAAAATATACCCTACGTAGGAAACGGAGAGTACTATGAGGGCTATTACAGCTATTCCGACGATCCTTGCAATCTTCTTCCTCTTGTCTTTCTGCGGTAAGCCTGTGGGTGGAGATGGCCTCTCCTCGGGAGCCCTCCTCCTGAGGGCCTCCAGTCTTTTGATTATGTCCTCTTTCTCTTTTTCGGCCATGGAATCGTGCTTCTTCGGTCCCCCTACCTGGCTTCGATTGTCAAAAATTCCGTGCCTGAATTTTTTGGTTTTTTATTTATTTTTCGCCCATAAATATTTTCCGAGAGAGTTTTCTAATGTGATGAGGGAAAAATATTCGAGAAATTAACAAATTTGCATTCAGCCATTAAAAAAGGCTTCAGGGGGTTAGAATACTTAACTATGGTATTTCACCTGAAAATCCCCCTTAACCTGGAGATGAGAGATCTTCGGGGAGGAGTATATTCCTCTCCAAGGAGCATGGCGGCCAGCTTCATAACTTCAATTGAGGACCTGGCGTTGGGATATTTGAGGACGAAGGGCACCTCGGAGGCCAGGGCTTCCTTCACTTCCTCCTCCTCGGGTATGACCGACACAACTCTGGCGTCCAGAGCGGCCTCGACCTCATCCACTTTTAACTCCCTGGGCCTGCCCTCCACCATGTTCATTATGACCCCCGCTACCTCGGATCCCATCTTCTCAGCCAGGAGCTTCATCTTGAGGGCGTCGGATACCGAGGATACTTGGGGAGTTGTCACTATAAGGACCTCCTGGCCGTCGTCCATGACCATGGCGGCATCCCTGCCCGCTGGGGAGTCGATCACCATTATATCCACGTCTTCGGGGATCTCCCTGAGAGCAACCCTCAGCATCTCCATGTTCCGCTCGCTGAATCCGTCCAGGGTGATCCCCGCCGGTATTATTTTCACCCCTCCGGGTCCCTCGAATATCACCTCGGGGAGCCTCAGCTTCCCCATTAGGACGTCTATGAGGGCGACGGGGGGGTTGCGGAGCCCCATTATTATCTCGAGGTTTGCCATGACGATGTCTGCGTCAAGGATCACGGTTTCCTTCCCCCTCCCCGCCAGTGCCACGGCGAGGTTTGCGGCTATAGTGGTTTTGCCAACCCCTCCCTTCCCCGATGCTACGACTATGTGCCTAGTCATGTCTCCCTTTTTTCAAGGCCTCGATCCCCGGCAGGGTTTCTCCGGCCAGGAAGTACATCGTGGCCTTTCCTCCCGTGCTTGCATAGGAGAGCCTGTCCAGGATCCCCAGATTCCTGGCTATGGCGGAGAGGTGCCCCCCGCCGATGACAGAGAAAGCCTTTGAGTCTGCCATGGCTTTGAGAATCTCCTCAGTCCCCATGGCGAAGGCCTCGAGCTCGAAGAGGCCGCAGGGGCCGTTGGCCACCACAACCCCTGAGTCCCTTATCACCGTGGAGTACTTGATAATGGTCTCTATGCCTATGTCGAGGATCCTGTTCTCCCCTACCTTGCCCACGGGCGCCTCCACCCGGGACCCGTTTTTCTGGAAGGCCATATCGACGGGCAGCTCGATCTTTTCTCCGTGCTTTCTAAGGACCTTCCTGGCCTGGGGGATCAGCCCCAGGAGGTTTTTATCGTCTAGGGTTTGGTTGTTGATTTTTCCTATGTCACGTCCCTCGGCAACCAGCAGGAGATTCGCCACAAGCCCGGAGGTGAGGACTGCGTCGGCCACGCCCTTCTCTAGGAGCCTGCTGATAACTCTGAGGGAGTCTTTAACTTTTGCTCCTCCGAATAGAAACACTTTGGGGCGGCTGTTGCTGGACAGGACCTTGGATAGGGAGTTCACCTCTGCCTCCATCAGCTTTCCTGCGGCGCATGGCAGGACATGGGGGAAGGCGACCACGGATGGCTGGGGTCTGTGGGCGACTGCGAATGCGTCGTTGACGTAGAAGTCGACGCACCCTGAGAGATTTCGAACGAAGTTGGTGTGTGCCTGTTTTTCGGGGGGAAGAGCCATGACCTGGGGGCTGACCTCCTCGCTGCAGAATCTCACATTCTCCAGGACCAGGATTTCCCCGTTCTTCAGCTTACCTATCTCCTCCCTGGCCCTGGATCCGAAGAGCTCGTCAACGTATTTAACGGTTCTCCCGTTTATCTCCTCAAGCTTTTTCGCGTGCATCTCGAGGGGGGTGAAGTCTCTCAGCCCAGGCCGGCTCTGATGGGCTAGGACAATGGTTTTGGCGTCTTCGAGGTAGCGAAGGGTTGGCGTGTGGCTTCTAATCCTTGTGTCATCTAGGATTTCACCCGTATCCGGGTCTATGGGAGAGTTTATATCAACCCTCAATAGGACCTTCTTACCCTTCAAGTCGAAATTCTTAAGGAGGGGAAACTCCAAGAAACAGCCCCCTGCCAGAGGCGTATTCTCCCTTCTATCTTCTTCTATATTTATTTTCCGTTTCCGTTATAGAGTCCTCCAGGATCTCTAAACCACGCTCTGCGTCCTGTTTTTCTAGGGTCAGCGGTGGGCAGATTCTTATAACCGATTTTCCGGCGGGAAGGAGTACGAGGCCTTTTTCAAAGGCGTTGCAGAGGATGCTGCTTCGTTCTTTTGTTCCGTATTCCTTGGTCTGTTTGTCCTTGACGATCTCCACCCCTATCATGAGCCCCAGCCCCCTCACATCCCCTATTATCTCGTAGTCCTCCATCATTCGCTGGAGCTTTTTCTTGATGAACGCCCCCACCTTGACCGCCTTCTCGCCGAGCCTCTCCTTCTCCATGAATCTTAGGGTGGCCAGCCCCGCGGCGCATGCGAGGAGGTTCCCGCCGAAGGTGTTGGCGTGGCTTCCCGGCACCCAGTCCATTATCTCCCGCCTAGCCACCGTAGCGCCCAGGGGTATGCCTCCTCCGATGGCTTTGCTGAGGCTGACGACGTCGGGCTCGACGCCGAAGTTATCTATTGCGAGGAATCTCCCGGTCCTGTAGCACCCTGCCTGAACCTCGTCGTCGCAGAGAAGAACACCGTATTCGTCACAGAGTTCCCTGACCCCTGCTAGGAATTCTTTCGGCGGAACGATGTAGCCTCCCTCCCCTTGGATGGGCTCGAGGAAGACCGCGGCGCATCGGTTGCGCAGGTCTCTGAGGACATCCTCCAGCCTCTCCAGGCAGTAATCCGCGCACTCACCATCGGCCATGTTCATCCTGTATGGGTAGGGATATGGAACGTGTTTGACGGGCAGGAAGGGGGCGAATCTGTTCCTCTGAACGGGCTTGGACTTGGTCATTGAGAGGGAGCCCATGGTCCTGCCGTGGAAGGCGTTCTCAAAAGCCACGACCCATTTTTTATTTGTGTGCCACCGGGCGAGCTTGTAGGCGGCCTCCACGGATTCTGTGCCAGAGTTGGAGAGGAACACCGTGTCCAGTTGTCCCGGAAGAAAGGATACGAGATACTCCGCGAATTCCACCGGGAGCTCGGCGTAGAAATCTGAGAACCCGCAGTGGGTGCCCAGGCTCAGCTGCCTGATGATCGCCTCCTTAACCTCCGGATTGGCGTGGCCGATGTTGGCCACCGCCACCCCGGCGGCGAAGTCTAAATACCGCCTCCCGTCGACGTCCCAGATGTAGCAGTCTCTGCCTTTCTTGAATACGAAGGAGTACTCCCTGGTCAGTGAGGGTGATATTACGGCGGCGTCTCTCCTGATTATCTCCACGGATTTGTCACCGGGCTTTCTGCAGATGAACTTCATGGCTCCACGTCTATCTGTGCCTTCTGCAGCTTTCCGGAGTAGTCGATATAGACGGTCTTCATCTCCGAGAACTCGTCTATTCCCAGGATCCCTGCCTCCCTGGTGCTCCCTGTTTCTTTAACGCCTCCGAAGGGCAGGTGCACCTCGCTGCCTATGGTGCTGGCGTTTACATACGTTAGCCCTGCCTCTATCCCCTCAATTGCCTTGAAGGCGTTTCTGACGTTTTCGGTGTAGATGGATGAGCTCAGGCCATATCTCACGGAGTTGGCTATCTCGATGGCCTCGTCCAGGGTCTGGAACTCTATCAGAGACACGACGGGGCCGAAGATTTCTTCCTGGGCGATTTTCATGTCCCATGAGGCGTCGGTGAAGACGGTGGGCTCATAGAAGAACCCCTTCCCCTCTATCTCTTTCCCACCGCATAGTAGCTCTGCACCTTCCTCCTTGCCTATATCAACATATCTCTTCACCTTCTCCAGGGCTTTCCTGTTCACCAGTGGTCCCACGTCAATCCCTGGGGACAGCCCGTCCCCTACTCTTAGGCTCTGGGCTTTCTTCACGAGGGCTTTCTCGAATCTCTCTCTGATCTTTTCGTGGATGATCACCCTGGAGGCGGCGGTGCATCTCTGTCCGGTTGTGCCGAAGGCCCCCCAGACCACGCCGTCGAGGGCTAGCCGCAGATCGGCGTCGTCCATTATTATTATGGGGTTCTTGCCCCCCAGCTCCAGGCCTATCTTTTTTATCCCGGCGTTCTTGAGGATGTATTCCCCGGTTTCCCTGGAGCCGGTGAAGGATAGTCCCTTTATCCTCTTGTCCTTCACGATGGCCGCCCCGACCTCTCCCCCAGATCCTGTGACCAGGTTCACAACCCCCTTGGGAACCCCTGCCCTCTCCAGGATTTTCACGAGCTCCGCTGCGCAGAGAGGGGTGTCTGAGCTGGGCTTGAATATCACTGTGTTTCCGCATATGAGGGCGGGAGCTATCTTCCAGGCCGGGATGGCTATGGGGAAATTCCAGGGCGTGATCAACCCGAAGACCCCGACGGGGCGCCTTATCGTCATGCAGAACTTGTTTTTTAGCTCGGAGGTCGTTGTATGGCCCAGGAGTCTTCTCCCCTCCCCTGCCATGTACTCGAAGATATCCACCGCCTCCTGGACGTCTCCCCTGGCTTCCTGGAGCACCTTGCCCATCTCCTTGGTTACAAGGGCTGCTAGCCGGTCCTTCTCGGCCCTC
>JALUUU010000238.1 GCA_027021185.1 archaeon
TATAATCTGGCGGCGGAGAGAACTTATTGATTTTATGCTTTTTTGGAAGACCAACCTTAACATTCTCTATGATAACATGGTCATGCGTTTCAAGAAATTTTAGATAATCCTTATATAGGATATAACGCATTTTAAAAAAGTTTTTACCAGATTTATGATCTAAATCCTCTGATAATGACAATCTGATCTCTTCTCAGTGGTTTTTTTGGAAAATGAGGTCAGATCGATCTAGTATTAAGTATTTAAAGATTATTATTTGATTTCGCAAATAAGTTGCAACTAGAAGTAAAACCGAAAGATTTAGATCATATTTATAGTGAACTCATTTTTACAGATATGAACCTAGAACTAAGGCCCGAAGTAGCAACCGGTTATAAGAGCTTATCCCAAAAAGCCCGGGTTATGACTGAGACTTGGGCAGAAGAAAATTTATACTGCCCTTCCTGTCCTTCTGATAACTTGAACCCCGCGCCCACTGGAAAACGAGTTATCGATTTTAGTTGTTCTAATTGTGATGAACACTACCAGCTGAAAAGCCAAAGTCGTCCATTTGGATACAGCGTAGCAAATTCGGCATATGAACCAAAGATCAAAGCCATACGCGAGAGAAGAAATCCGAATTACCTCTTTCTTCATTACGACCCAAGGGAGTTTAAAGTTCAGAATCTTTTCTTGGTACCGAAACACTTCATGACGCCAGCGATAATTGAGAAGCGAAAACCCCTGAGCGCGAACGCAAGAAGAAGCGGTTGGGTGGGTTCTAACATCCTTTTGGGGAATTTACCTCTGGATGCTCGGATTCCTATTGTAAAAGATGGATATGAAGTACCAAAAGATGCTGTGAGAAATGCGTGGAGTCGATTTTTGTTTTTACGTGAGCAGACCCTTTACTCCCGTGGCTGGCTAGCTGATGTCCTCACATACGTTAGAAAACTTGACCAAGAAACCTTCACGCTTTCGGACATGTACGAATTTGAGGACCAATTAGCAAAACTTCACCCTCGAAACAAGCATATCCGCCCAAAAATTCGGCAGCAGTTACAGATATTGAGGGACCGTGGCATTATTAAGTTCTTGGGCAGGGGCAAGTATCAGGTTATATAGATCCCGATGGGAGCTATGCGGAACTCGTTTAATTTGAGGAATCTTCTTGGATAAGTGGATCCTGGGTGTTGCGGAAAAAATTACCCCTACATTTTGATTTTATTAGAAAACCCAGAGAACATTGAGGAACTCAAGAGGAGTTTTCTCAGGAAGATATACGAGGAAAAGTGGCATCCACTTTTGAACAAGATAAAGGAGGGTTTTTCCAGGGAACTGCGAAGAATGCCCCGCTCATCCAAGGTGAAGGAAATAGAAACCTTCGCCATCAGGTTCACCTACGATACCCAGCGGATAGAAGGGTCTAAGTTGACCCTGCGGGAGACTGCAAATCTACTTGAAAAAGGCATCACTCCAGGGGATAAGCCGATAACTGATGTAAAAGAGGCGGAGGCACATAAGGAAGTGTTCTACGAAATGCTGAATTATAAAAAAGACCTTTCCCTCCAGATAATCCTATACTGGCATAGAAAAATGTTTCAGGAGACAAAGCCGGGCATCGCTGGCAGGCTTAGAGAACACCAAATAGCAATCGCAGGTAGTAAATTTATGCCACCATTCCCCGCTGAGATCTATCCTTTAATAAGGGAATTTTTCAGGTGGTACGAAAATAACAAGGTAAAACTACATCCAGTGGAATTGGCCGCCCTCGTGCACTTAAAATTCGTGACGATACATCCCTTTGCAGATGGAAATGGAAGGATATCACGGCTTTTGGTGAATTTTGTTCTTATGAAACACGGTTATCCCATGTTCAACATTCCATATGAGGGACGAAACAGCTATTATAATGCCCTAGAAAGGTCCCAGACAAAGGGGATTGAAAACGTATTTTTACGCTGGTTTATGAGGAGATATATTAAGGAACATAAGAGATACCTGGAGGAGTAAGGAGAAAAAAGTTCACATTAAAATCTTAATATTATCCAATGGCTCTTTGGCATATATGATTAAGTGACAGAAATAAGAAAATCGAGGTTGTCAAATTTTCGGGTGCTGAACTGGGCTGTGAACAGCTGTATAACTATTAATAGTCCTGGAAATTGATTAATAACGCCATGGAAAATACTGCCCAACCCCCAACGATTGGACAGCCATAGAAAATCGGAAAATTTATGATGGGGCAGGAGCGTATTTATCACTGGAGGTAATAGTGTTGGGAAAATTCGGAGTCCTCCCTGCTCTGACCCTCAGGGACACTCTACGCGGTTTGTACTCATTAAAATACGGCCCTGTTCTCCGGGAGACAAAAAGACGGGGGATGGAGAAATGGCGGTGAAGTGCAGCCTGTGGAATACTCTGCGATGTTTATGCCACAAGTGCAACTCCTACCCCGGGATCCTTAAAGAGCTGCGAAAATACTGCATGCCAGGGGTTTTCTGCGCCAAGGGCACTAGCTGCTCAGAAGTCAAGAAGAAGGGATGCGTATGTCCCAGCTGCGGAGTATACAAGAGCCATGGGCTCCAGGACATGTACTACTGTATCCAGGGCAAGGCCAAGACGCCGCCTGAGGACAGGAGAGAACTCCTGATAATACCCCATGAAGAAAAAATACCCGCGGGTATATAGATATAGATAGGGGAGGAGAGAGGTATATAATGCTCACATCCACGGAGGAGAAGCTACTGCTCAGTAAGGCATACATACCTGAGCACCTACCCTCATACGGGACAGCCATATCAGGTATGGAGGCCTCTATCCACCGAGGATACCTGTATTATCACAGCAAAAACCAGCTCAATCTGGTTGGCTATCCCCTGGATAGGGATTACAACACCGATAGGCTGAAGAAAATCCTAGAGCATCTCCTAGATAAGCACCGACCCCCCAGGGCCGCGGTAATAGCTCCAGAGCTCCCCGACCTTGGAATAGAGAAGGAGGCCGTAACAGCCAGGGGCAGTGATGCATATCTCCTCCTCGAAACCCGGGAAATAAAGCTAGGAAAGAAACTGCGCAGCCTGCTTAGAAGAGCCTCAAGGGAGCTTCAGGTGCAAAAAGGTGTTTTCGACGAGGAACATGAGGAACTAGTAAATGAGTTCCTTGCCCACAGAAACATAGGCGAGGAGCACGGCTACATCTTCAGGAAAATTCCCGATTATCTGAAGTCTTCTAAAACTGCGCTACTCCTTGAGGGCAGAAAGAAGGGCGAACTTGTGGCTTTTGAGGTCCTGGATTTCAGCGAAGGATACGGTTTCTACATGTTTAATTTTTTATCACGGAAACGCTACGTCCCTGGGGCGAGCGACCTTCTGTTATATCATCTCATCCAGAGAACAGAGGAAAGAGGTATAAGCAGGATAAACATGGGGCTCAGAATAAACGACGGGATAGCTCGTTTCAAAGAGAAATGGGGTGCCAAGACATGGCTCAGACAGGAGTATATATCCTTCAGCCATGACCTGGTCAGGCTCTTGAGACTCTCCAGGAGCATGGGAATATAATAAAAGTAAATAAATCACTACTGAATAATAGTACACGATGCCCGACGACAGAATAAATTATCTTTTGGTCGCAGTGATAAGCAGCGCAATAACAGGGTTGCTCATCCTTGGGGTTGGCTTCGTCTATATGGAAGGAAAGCTCAGCAAACTAGAGATCCCTGAAGGGGAAACGAGCGTCGTGGTGCTGAACCAGACCCTGGATCAGGAAGCAGTCGTCACAACCATCTTCAACGATGTGAAAGACAGCGTCGTGCATATTACCAGCGTGACCC
Organism: archaeon; assembly: GCA_027021185.1. Classification (GTDB taxonomy): domain Archaea; phylum Hydrothermarchaeota; class Hydrothermarchaeia; order Hydrothermarchaeales; family JALUUU01; genus JALUUU01. The sequence goes on from JALUUU010000238.1 coordinate 3,815, forward strand.
TGGAGCGGGACTTTTTTATGCGGCCGATTCCTCGTGAGGGAACGGGGAGCGGGTTCATTATAGACGAGAATGGCTACATCCTCACAAATAATCACGTAATAAAAGACGCCAGCGAGCTCACGGTTACCCTCTCCAACGGCGACACCCTCGCGGCAGAGCTCGTAGGCGCCGATCCCCTAACGGATATAGCGGTCATAAAAATAGAATACGATAAGAAGCTGAAGGCTGTTAAGCTGGGAGACTCCGACAATCTCCGTCCAGGACAGCTCGCCATAGCCATCGGCAACCCATACCGCCTGGACAACACCATAACCGTCGGAGTTATAAGCGCCCTGAACCGCACCCTCGAGACAGAGAATAATTTTCCCATCCACGGCGTTATTCAGACCGATGCCGCCATTAATCCAGGAAACAGCGGTGGACCCCTCCTCAACTCCAAGGGCGAGGTGATAGGGGTCAACACAGCCATCTACTCCCCCATCCAGGGCAGTGTCGGCATAGGCTTTGCCATCCCCATAAACACCGCCAAAAAAGTGGCCGCCGACCTTATTGAGAGAGGGAAAGTCATACGTCCATGGATGGGTATAACCGGCAGGACCATAGACGAGGAAACCGCGGCCAAGCTCGGGGTGAAAGAGGCAAAGGGTGTTCTCGTCATAGACGTTGTTGAAGGAGGCCCTTCAGAGAAAGCCGGCTTAAAGGTTGACGATGTTATAATCGAGCTCGCCGGGATTGAAGTAAACACAATGGACGACCTTATCCAGACGATATTGAAACAGGAGGTTGGGAAAACAGTTCCGGTGAAATTCATCAGAAATGGTAAAACCATGACCACCGAGGTTACCCTAAGAGAGCGGCCGGATAACCTCTAATTTTTTCTTTTCCCCCTCATTATCCTGCAGAAGGCGCATCGATCTGAGGAGGAGGGGAACCCACAGATCCCACATTCAACGAGCTCTGCTCCCTCTTCCTTCTGTTTCTCTTCCTCTCTCGATGCGAAGAGGTTCCTATGTCTCTGGAACTTCTTGAAAAAATACAGCTTTGTCCCTGGCGAGCGCTCCTCTATGCGGTTAAGGGCTTCTTTCATTACGATGCTCGGAGAGTTCAGGGAGAAGGGACACTCCATCTCATAGACATAATCTATCCCCCTAAGTATGGCATAGGTGGCGGTCTCGCGCTCCGTTAGGAGGCACAGGGGCTTGACTTTAGGCTTCAGCTTAGGGTGCCACGCCTCTAGCCGCGGAGCCTGTCTCCTCAGGAGTTCCAGATTCCAGCGAAGGAGGTTTCCCAGGAGAACGCCAGCCTCATCGTCCAGATTATGCCCTGTGGCCAAGACATCATAACCCCCCTCCAGAGCAACTCTGCTCATTTCATGACGTTTAATGATTCCGCAGACGCTGCAGAGGGTTCTGGGGTTTTTCCTTGCGGCGGCATGGAGGCTCATGCCGTATTCTTTCCGTATGTCGGAGATGATGAGGCCAGCCCCCCTGTTCCGAGCGAAGGCCTCCGCCTTCTCCCTGGAGATGTCTGAGTAGCTCTCTTTTTTTATCCCGAGGTCTATGTAAAGACCCTCTGCATCGTATCCCAGATCTAGAAGAACATCCCAGAGAGCCAGAGAGTCTTTGCCGCCGGAAACAGCGACGAGGACCTTATCATCCTTGGTCAGCTGTCTGTAGCTCTTTATCGCCTTCTTAACCACATCCCTAAACCGCTCTGTAAAATGGTCTCCGCATAATGCGAGGCGGTGGCTGCGGAGGTGTATCACCGCCTGTTCCGAGCATTTTGAGAAGCGCATTCAACCACCCGAGATGGCGGATATGATCTCCAGGGTGTCGCCGTCCTTTAGTACATAATCCTCAGTAACTAATCTTCCGTCAACCCTGGCTATAATCCCCTCAAGACTCAGGCCCATTTGACGCACGGCTTCTCCGACTCTTGTACCCGCGGGCACTTCCTGCTTTTTGTCCCTGTACCTAACCGTCACGGTCACAGAGTAGAGTGAACCACGGATAGGTAAAAATCTTTGGATGAAACTAGCTCGAGCTATAAAGGAAACACATGAAAGGGTCTTTTCCATGAAAGTCCTGAGCTTCTTCAGCCCTGAACCTGCAACCGCCTCTACACTCCTTTAAGAAGGCGCATCCCACGCAATCAAGTTCTTCCAATTTCGGAAGATAGCGCCGGGTTATCCTCTGCCAAGCCCCAGATAGGCTTATCTCCCCTATATTCCCCACACCTGTTGCGAAGAAACCGCACTTCGTTACATCGCCCTGGGCCGTGATGGAGCAGAGATGGGCACCGCAGGAATAGTCTTCATGTCCACCGTGAATTTCCCCGCCGAAGCCGTAGCTCTTGTAGATCTCTGCCACATCCTCTGTATCTGCCTCAAGGTCTCTGTTTCGAAGCATGTTTCCTTTAGGGGAAGGCACGTCGAGATTCCACTCCCTTATCCCCAGCTCTTTTATCATGGCCTCAAGGTGGGGGAACTCATCTATGTTGGCGGAGTGGATCATGGTAGCGATGCTCACGTCTACGTGGGGGAGCAGGTTCTTGATGCCTCTAACAACCTTGCGGAAGGATCCTCTCCCCCTTATGCTGTCGTGCCCTTCCTGGAGACCGTCAAGGCTTATCTGCACGCAGTCGACGAAACGAGAGAGCCTTGCCGCCAATTCGGCGGTTATATACATTCCGTTACTCAGGACCTCAACCCGGATGGAGTGGGCTTTAGCATATTCTAAAAGCTCCCAGAAACGAGGATACAGCAGGGGCTCGCCCCCGGTTATCATGAGCTTCAAACCCATCTCAGAGAACTCCGCGACGGCCTTCTTGGCAAGGGAAAAAGGAAGATCCGTGCTACCCTTCCGGCCCAGATAGCAGTGCCTGCAGTCAAGATTACACCTCTCTGTCACGTGAAGCTGAAGATAACGGAGAGATGGAAGAAGGTTTCTGGATATGCTGTGTCTGCCGGGAGCCCCAGGAACGTGCTTATCAACCACCAGGCCCTCCTGGACTAGGTAGTCAACAAGTTCCTGGGCCTCTTTTCTATCGGCCCCTGTATATCGCAATATGTCCTCAAGGGTGTTTCTGCCGGTGAAATAAGAAATAAATAAAAAGGCGTCCCTATCCAGCTCGTACAGCTCGTCCCGGCGGGGATCGTAGAGCATGTTTTTCTCTATTGCTCGGAGGACGCCCCTGAGGTAGGGATGCATCAAAGCTCCTCCAGGTCAAGCTTGCCCTCTTTAACCAGCTTCTTACTAACTTTAAAGGCGTGACACTCCAGTATCTCGCCTTCCTTATAAAAATCGCATTTCTTACAAATGCGCTCTCTTAGCTCATCCTCCAGATTTACAGGCAGCTTTTGTGACATTTACAGGCGCCGTACCCTTGAACCTTTTTTATTTTAAAGATTTTCAACCGACTCACCCCCATCCTATTTCCCCCAGAATAGCTTATATAGTTTACTTCTCCTTTAAGTCCTTGAAAGCTTGGAGATACTCCTCCCGGGTTATCTCTCCCCTGGCATACCTTTTCTTGAGCACCTCAACCGCGTCCTCCCTTCCCTCTCTACCCTCTCTAACAAGGAGATAAATGAATCCGATTAATAGAATGAGGAATACCCAGAACGTCCACGTGAAACCCGCTATGCTGGGCCCCATCATCCTTGAGTGCATGTCCCACATCCAGGGCTCCATTTCTCCATGCATCCCCTCCATGCCCCTATGCATGTAGGTGGATGACGTCTCGTAAGCAAAGAGGGCAAGCATTAAAGCCAGCAAGGCTCCGAACACCAGGTACTCCTTCCTCATGTGTCCAATATTTCCTTTTTCATCTCTAAATATTCTTCTCTAGATATCTCGCCCCGTGCAAATCTTTTATCTAAGATCTCCAGAGGGGACTCCTCATTTACCGACCTTCTGCTACCCGTTATAAGATAGTAGAGGACGGCAAAAACGGCGATCCAGAAGAGCAATCCGATACCCATTCCAAATCCCATTACTCCTCCGCTTAAGATCGCGAGGAATAACAGAACCGCAACTGCAACGATTAGGATCTCTGTGTTCTTCATTTCTTCACCTCCCCTTCTCCTATAGAGGTAATAGGCGGCGTATCCTGCAACGGCAAGAACCAGGATAATAAAAATGGGGCCAAGAAAAGCGACACCTCCATGGCCCCCGAATCCCATGCCTGTGTCCATCATTCTAATCGCCTCAGCTCTACATCATCCCATAGCCCATCATGCCGTATAGACTGCTCTGGCTCTGGCCCTGCCCGTCGTATGCATGGCAGGCCTCAACGTGCTTTCTCCAATCATCTCCGTGCATGTTTTGATGGTGCTGGTCAAAGTCGTCTCCATGAGTCTCTTCGTGATGCTGCTTCATGACATCGAACCAGTTGTCTCCCTGGTCTGTTCCCGTATGGGCGAGAACAGCCGCGGATCCAAACAGAATAGCCGTCAATGCGGCCGCAATTATAGAGGTTCTCATTTCCTCACCTCCGTGTTTTTTACATAGTAGTTCTCCTCAGAGAAGATGTACTTTGTCCAGTGAACCGTTAATCGGCGCCTGAAAAATTAAACCTGAGATGATTCATGAACATCCAAAACCGTCCAGAACTCTATATAAGTGGTGATTAGACGTCATAATTATATAAAAGACGTTGTGAGATGCGTATAATGGAATCCGGGGCGCTCACTGCTTTTTTAGCCAATCGGCGATGAAAAGCTTATAGGTTCTTCCAAGCCTCTCCCTATAAATAATGCCATTTTTCTCTAGCCCGAGGAGAATGGCACTGACCTTAGACTTTGAGAACCCCGTTCTGAACCTAAGAGAGTCCTGGGTTATGCCCTCACTATCCGAGATCATCCTCAAAATAATAGCCTCATCATTACTGAGGGCGCGCTCCAAAACGGCTAGATTCCGCTCCAGGGGTGATGCAGTGGGCGAGTCTGTTTTTTCCTCCTCTCCCGGCCTACTCCAAAGGAAAAAGATAATCCCCGCAAGCATGCCCCCCAGGAAGGAAAGGGTCATGAAGTAGCGCACAGATATGCCGTCCTCGTCACCGAATAAGACAAAGATGAGAGAGTTAAGTCCGAAGTATACCGCGAATACAAGGAGCACGCTAGCAAGAAGCCTCTCGTTTTCAGTTCTTGGTTTAGCCAGCTTCATCCTCATAATCAAAGGATCGGTGGGAAATAAGGCAGGAGCTTTGTCTGTATATATTTATCGAGGCCGAAAAGCATTGCAAGGCCGGTTAGGATCAGCACCCCGCCCGCGAGTTTTCTTATCCTTATGGAATTTTTCTGCGCCCACTCCATCCTGGAACCAGCGTACTTACCACCATAGGCTATGGCCAGCATCGGCAGGCCCAGACCGATGGAGTATATAAGGAGGAGGATGGATCCGGTAAGGATCTCCCCCTGATATGCAACGTATGCAAGGACTGATCCCAGAATAGGGCCTACACACGGTATCCAGACTATGCCTAGGGCCATGCCGAGCACGAAGGCACCCCCTAGAGACTGCCTGTCCCTTGCTAAAGAGCCTGAAATAGGGCTCATTATACGTGAAGCGACCCGTGTGTACAATTGGTTGAGGTCTTCGTCAAACATTACAGCCCCTAGGCCGATTATCACCGCTATGAAAACGAAACGAAGGGTTTCCTTTCCAACCCCCGCGGCAAATCCAAGGGCAGAGAAAACACCCCCCATCAGGGTGAAGGTCAGTGCACTGCCCGCCACTATCAGCACAGGTCTCAGTTTATGACCCACGCTCCCAGCGAGCATAGGTGGAAGAATAGGAATAATGCATGGCGTGGCCACTGTGGCTACGCCTGCCAGGAACACCATGAACACCGATGGGGTTTCTACCATTTAATCACTCCGTAGCGAGGGTCATAGAGAATTACCCCTATCACCCCGAGCACAAATAAAATTATTCCGAGCCACAGATAATTAACCAGGGGCATTATTTTCAAGGTCAGCGGTATTCCCTGCTCGTCTACCCCTGTGAATATGACATAGTAATCTCTGAATATGCCGCGGTCTATCATCACCCTCTTTACGTCTCCCCTGGGATACTCAACAACCTTCGCGACTCCATGAGCGACTTTCTTATCACCCGACAGAACAACTATTTCCGCCTCCTGAGTGTAGGAGATGGGCTTCTTTAGGAATCTAACCTGACCGAACAGGATGTGCTCCATGGTCAAGTTGATGGATGGAAGGGAGAATCCCTCCAGTACATATCCCCTGGCAACTATCTCAGTACCTGGGAAGACGTTCAGGTTATCTGTGGCAACCCAAAGTTCCTTACCCTCGCCTGTTAGCCTGACGAGGGCTACATGCCCGAGACTAAAGGCTTCCTCAGCCACTCCCCTGACAACATATGTCTTGTTTTTCCCTGGTTCATAGACCTGGTAAAACTCGCCGAGGGTGAGACTCGGAACATCTAGAGTCTCCTCCGAGAAATTGAGATACTGCCTAATATCCACCACCTGGAGGCTGTAGGGCGTTCCCTCCACGGGATACGTGTCTCCAACTCTTGCCCTGAGAGAGTATTCCTGAGAGAATAGGGTACTGAAGACCGCCCCCAGAATTATTAAGACTATACCGATGTGGATGACGCCAACACCGACTTCCCGGGGGTTCCTCCTCTGAAGCCGCCTGAAAGAGCTGCTCAGAATATAAATCGACGGCGGAATAAAACTTAGGCTGGAGGCAGAACCTAGAAAGGTATATAAAAACGGCTTATCGGGAGTGACAACCGCCGAATAGTCAACGATGTTCCATATATCTGAGGGGTTAACGAAGGCCAGGACCACGGTGGCGGCAAGATAGCCTCCGAACTCTCGAAGCTTTGATTTCGAGGTATTGTGGCTCAGCCCCAGGCCTGCAAGCAGCATCAAGAGTATGAAGAATGGATAGCTCCATAGGTTGAAGAAGGAAATGCCCACGCTCACCTTGTTTCCGGTGAAGAGCTTGTAAAGGGCAGGAAAGGTGACTCCCCAGAAGGATATGAATGTTAGAACCACGAAGAGCATTACGGCGCCGTAGAATATGACCGTACGCCTTCTCCACTTTTCCTCACCGCCCTCGGTTCTGAGATACTTAAGGATCCCCAGAGATATAGTGGCCGAGGCGCAGAGGAACAGCAGGACCACAAGGTACGTCCCAACGGTCCCCGAGCCGAAAGCGTGTATGCTCTCGAAGAATCCGCTCCTCGTTACAAGAGTGGCATAGAGAACTAGGACGAAGGATAATCCGAGTAATACAGGGGTCATGATGTCATATCTCTTCCTGTTTCTTCCATGCTCGGTAAGGGCGTGCAGAGTGCCGGTGAGCAGGAGCCATGGGATCAATGAGGATGTCTCCACGGGGTCCCATGCCCAGAAACCTCCCCAGCCCAGGACTTTGTAGCTCCAGAATCCACCAACAGCTATACCAAGGGTGAGGAAGAGCCATGAAACCCTGCTCCACTGCACAACCAAGGGAACCCAGGATCTGTGCATCTCCTTTGATGACCCGTTTAGGGATCTGAACAGGTAAACGAGTGCTGCGGCGAAGGGTACCGTCAACGCGGCGTATCCAAGGAAGATAAAGGGGGGATGGACGGCCATCCATGGATCAATGAGCAGGGGATTCAAGCCATTGCCGTCGGTGGGGATGAAGTCCCTGGGAATGTCAGGATTTGCATCATATATGGTCTTGAAGGGGGAGTCAAGGAGAGTCAAAACTATGAAGTACAGGCCAACAAGGATGACAACTCCCTGTGTCATTTTCTCGAAGCCTTCCCTCACCCCCCTTTCATTCATCCACAGGGCTCCTATAGCTATCAGCATAGCCCAGAACAACAGGGTTCCCTGCTGACCCCCCAGAACCCCGGACAGCTTGTAAAACAAAGGCAAGTCCTTGCTCGTGTAACTCCACACGTAGTTAATCGTTAGATTAGTTGTTACGAAATAATAGACCAAGAGAATAAACGCCATCATCAGGAGGGCCGCATAGGCACGGGTAATATTCCTGGCGTCTCTTCCTCTGAAGAGATAATAGACGGAAACCAAACCTAGGCCCAAACTCGAGTAAAGAAGCGTATCATCCAGCATTCAAATACCTCACTTTATCCTGGTCTGAGGGAGTTCTCCTTCAGGGATCTCAATTTCAGGAGCCGTTCCCTTTTTTACATCCCGCAGCACCGAGAGGAGTACATCTTTAGAGACGAAACCAGGGATTCGGGTGATTATTTCCCCATCGGAGGACAGGAAAAGCAGATGCGGGGGAAACTGAACACCGAATCGCTGGGCGTCTTTCTTGTTTTCGTCCAAATCAACGGCGACGAGGACGAAGTCCTCCCTAAGATACCTCTGAACCTCCGGATCAGGATAAACCTCTGTGTGAAGCTTCTCACAGAACTTGCACCATATGGCCCAGAAATAGACAAAAATTGGCTTGCCCGTCTCATTAGCCACTCTGACGCCCTCATCATAGGTCTTATACCACTTTAGATCCGAGATGTATGTGTACTTCTCATCACTCACAAGAGGAGCCGCATTTATTGAGTAATAAACGAAAAGCACCACCACAACGAGGACGGCGATGGTGATGGTTTTCTTAGGGGTCATGTCAACCATCACCGCTTTTCTTAACATTCATTAATAAAGGTATACGTTCATTTATATGTAACTCTCAGACACCCCTCAAAATAGGCCGTATTTTGGATGAAAAAAAAGGGGGATACTCTAGCCGATTACGGCCAGAAATTTGCATAGTCTACTCCATGAAATAAAAAGGAAAGGATCACTTCAGGTATTCCACGAACCTCTCTATGCCCTCCTCAAGACCCACCTTCGCCTTCCATCCCAGGGCTTTTTCCGCCCTCTGAACGTCGAGGAATATACGGTTAACCTCCCCCTTAATGGCTGGGCCGTAAACCGCCTCCACGTCTGATCCAGTAACTTTTTTTATCACCCTGTAGATCTCGTTGACCGATGTCTCAACCCCCGTGGCGATATTAATCGGCCCTGTTGCTTTTTTCACGGCTGCTCTTACACCTGCCTCAACCGCATCGCTCACATATATGAAATCCCTCGTCTGCTCGCCGTCGCCGTTTATGACCGGGTTTTCGCCCCGAAGCATTTTATTGGTGAAAATGGCTATAACCCCTGCCTCGCCGTAGGGATCCTGTCTTGGACCGTAGACGTTCCCGTATCTAAGGGCTGCGTAGGGGAGGCCGTATATGCCCTGATACACCCTGAGATACTCTTCGACTATGTACTTGGACACCCCGTAAGGAGACAAAGGAGCTATTCTGTGATTCTCGTCCACCGGAAGATACTCAGGCTCACCGTACACGGCCCCCCCGGAGGAGGCGTACACGATTTTATCCACTTCCCCCTTAGATGCCTCGAGAAGATTGACCGCGCCGTTAATGTTCACCCCCGCATCAAACATCGGATCCTCAAGGGAAACCCTTACCCTGGCCTGGGCGGCGTAATGAAAAACAACATCCACTTTATCTTTGAAGACTCTCCGTAATTCTTTGTCCCTAAGGTCCATAGAGTAGAACTGTGCCTTCTGGTTGAGGTTTTGTTTTTTGCCTGTGGATAGGTCATCCACCACGACCACCTCGTAATCTTCGGCTATGAGTATGTCCACCAAGCTAGAGCCTATGAACCCGGCGCCTCCTGTTACAAGAGCCCTCATTGCCCTGCCTCAAACCATTCAATCGTCTTCCGCAGGCCCTCCTCCAGGGACACTTGGGGCCGCCAGTTCAGCAGGTTTTTCGCCTTAGTTATGTCCGGGCATCTCCGCCTCGGATCGTCTTTGGGGAGGGGGTGGAAGACTATCTCAGACTCTGAATTTGTCAACTGAATAATGATTTTGGCCAGCTCAATGACTTTTGTCTCCACATTGCTCCCTATATTTACAACCTCCCCCATGGCCTCTTCCACCCATGCAAGCCTCAATATCCCCTCCACCTGGTCTCGTACGTATGTAAAGCTCCTCGTCTGTGTTCCGTCCCCGAACACCGTAATGGGTTTCCCGTTGAGGGCCTGTTCTATGAAGCGGGGCACCACCCGCCCATACACATCTCCAGCCCTCATTTTGGGGCCGTAGGTGTTGAAAATACGGACTATCCTCGTGTCCATGCCGTGCTGAAGCTCGTAGGCTTTAACAAATGCCTCCCCCGCACGCTTGGACTCGTCGTAGCAGGACCTGGGGCCGACGGGATTGACATTCCCGTTGTAGCTCTCCGGCGTGGGAATGTACTTGGGATCAGGATCCCCATATATCTCGCTGGTTGAAGTATAGAGGAACCGAGCTTTATGCTTCTTAGCTATCCCCAGAGCCACCCATATACCCAGGGTGTTGGCCTTGAGGATCTGTATGGGGAACTTGTCGAACTCGAAGGGAGACGCCCTGGAGGCGAGGTGCATTACGAGATCATAGTCCCCCTCTAAGTAAATCGGCTTTGATATATCGTGCTGAATAAAAGTGAAATTCTCCCGATCTTTTAGCTCCTCTATATTCGATTCCTGGCCAGAGCTAAGGTTGTCGATGCACGTAACTAGGGCTCCCTGCTCAACGACGGCCTGAGAAATCCAGGACCCCAGGAACCCTGCCCCTCCCGTGATCAGCACCTTTTTGTCCTCAAAATCCACTCCAGCCTTTTTTAGCTCTCCACAGACAGCTTGAATATCCTCGCTAATCAAAAAATTCCCCCTAGGTGATGAGTCTCCGTAGATAATTTCTAAGCTCCTCTCCGACCTCCTCGTTTTCCAGGGCAACCTCAATGGTGCTCTTTAGCCAGTCCAGCTTGTTCCCGATATCGTACCTCCTGCCTCGAAACTCATAGGCATGCAAGGGCTGCCTCTCCCTAAGAAGCCTGAGGGCGTCGGTTAGCTGGATTTCTCCACCCACCCCCGGCTCGACATTTTTAATGCAGTCGAAAATCTCCGGGGTGAGAACGTATCTCCCGATTATCCCCAGATTTGAAGGAGCCTCCTCGATACTGGGCTTCTCCACCAGGTCCTCTATCCGATATACCTTTCCTTCGCCCCTTCCCTTGATTATCCCGTAAAAAGGTATTCTCGACTTCTCAACCCTCTCTACCGCTATCACAGATCCACCATATTCATCATAGACATCCATCAGTTGCTTTGTGCACGGAACCTTGTTTATGGTGATGGTGTCTCCAAGGAGCACGGCGAAGGGCTCGCTACCCACGAAGCGCTCACCGCACAAGATGGCGTCTCCCAGGCCCCTGGGCTGTTTCTGCCGGATGAAGTGAATGCTCGCCAGGTTGGAGATGTCCTCAAGCTGCTTCAGGTAATCATGTTTGCCGCTGTTGTTGAGGGCGAGCTCGAGCTCTATGCTCCTGTCGAAATGGTCCTCTATAGCCCTCTTGCCTCTACCAGTTATTATTAAGATATCATCTATCCCGCTGGCCACCGCCTCTTCCACAACATATTGAATGGTAGGCTTGTCATATACAGGGAGCATTTCCTTGGGCTGGGCCTTAGTTATCGGCAGAAATCGGGTGCCAAATCCCGCTGCAGGTATTACAGCTTTCATTTTCTGTCCTCGTACTTCTCAAATACGCTTAGGAACACCATGTCCTCCTCTCCCGTGTTGTATACCCTGTGAAAGGTGGCCATGGGTATCAAGAGCACGTCCCCCGCCTTTACTTTATGTCTGTTTCTGCCGAGAAGGATCTCCCCCCTCCCCTGGGCGTAGTAATAAACCTCCTCCGCATCGCTGTGAGAGTGGCCTGTGGTGGTCTTACCAGGATGTAGCACAGTTATAGATGCCACGAGATGCTCCATAGCTAAATCATAGACTTCGTACCTGTCGTCTTTCTTTACGAGCTTAGCTATTTTTGGGAAGTCTTTCAGCGGTATAACACTCACCAGCACACACCCTCGTATTCCCTTGCTATCTTTGCCTCTTCTATTCTCCGACCGTCAATTACAACTTTGTTCCTATATAATTCTTTATTCCTGAACTCATCCCACTCAGTGACTATGAGAACATAGTCCCCGTGCTTCACCGCCTCCTCCGCTTTTTCATAGAGATGGAGGTTTTCATGAAGGCCAAATATTCTCCGAGCCTCCTTCAGGGCCTTAGGGTCGGCGGCATGGACCACGGCCCCGCGCTTGATAAGGTTCTGGATTATCTTAATCGAGGGAGCCTCTCTCATGTCATCTGTGCCCGGCTTAAAAGCCAATCCCAGCACAACAACATCGAGGCCCTTCAGGGAGTTGGTCTTCCTCTCCAGAAGCTCCACCATACGCAGAGGCTGCGTCTCATTGAGCTCCAAGGCGGCGTTCAATACTATTGGTCGGTAGTAAACTTCTTTGGCCTTGCCAACAAGGGCTTTCACGTCCTTAGGGAAGCAGCTGCCTCCGAAGCCCAGACCAGCCCTCAGGAACTTCGGTGATATCCGCGAATCCATGCTCAACCCCTTAGCGACATCGTAAACGTCGATCCCCAGCTGTTTGCAGATGTTTCCTATCTCGTTAATGAAGCTTATCTTGGTGACAAGGAAGGAGTTCGTGGCGTATTTTATCATCTCAGCTGTCCGTGGATTTGTCTTTACAATTGGGCAATCAAAACTCTTGTACAGCTCCTCCAGGATCTTCATGGAGTGGTCGTCTATGGCACCGATAACTATCCTATCCGGCTTCATGAAGTCTTCTATGGCCTTGCCCTCTCTAAGGAACTCAGGATTCATGGCCAGGCCGAAGTCCCTCCCCGCTTTTTTTCCAGAGTGTTTCTCTAAGAGGGGCAACACTGAATGCTCCGTCGTTCCCGGGACAACGGTGCTTTTCACAACGATAAGGTGATAGACGTCCTTGTCCTTGAGGGCCTCCCCTATCCCTTTGCTGACCTCCTCCACGTACTTTAAATCTATATAGTCCAGGAGCCCCGATGGTGTACCGACGCTTATGAAGGACACATCGGTGTCTAATACAGCTTGCTTAAGATCCAGGGTCCCCCTGAGTCTTCCTTCCGCAACATTTTTCCTGAGGATCTCATCCAGGTTTTCCTCATAAACAGGCGGCTCGCCCTTGTTTATCTTAGCCACCCTCTCCTCATCCACATCAACACAGGTGACATCATGCCCCAGCTCGGCAAAGCACGCCCCCGTAACGATCCCCACGTATCCCGTGCCTATGATGGATATTTTCATCGAATCGAACCTTTACTTTCTACATATATAAGCTTTCTACATGCCTAGTGGGTATCTCTGACCAAAAACCACGAGGATAGGATTTAATAGCCATATTAACCATATTTATACTGGGTGAGGACTTTGGTTAATCAAAGAACAGTCATGAGCTTGCTTTTTTGGGCAGCGGCATCAACGCTTATAATCGCATACATAATTAACTCCTACCGAAGCGGTTACATCTTAGAGCTCTATCAGAAAGACACTAGCACATACGCCGTCTTCAGCCTTGTCTCAATACTGGTCCTAGGATTTTGTCTCGGAAAACTTTCCGAAAGGATAACAGACGCACTAGGGCTAGAGATAGAGAAGATCGAGCACTTTGAGGGGTGAGTAATTGGTTTTTTTCCCTATCTCCGGAGCGGAAATAAATATTTTATTTCCTATTTTTCTTGGCTTCACTGTGGGGATAGTGGGGGGATTTATAGGGGTAGGAGGAGGCTATATGGTTACCCCCGCCCTGATAATCTTCGGCGTCCCGGGAAACCTGGCTGTGGGCACTGACATAACCCACATAGCGGGCAAGTCTGTTATCGCCACGATACGCCACCGACAGCTCGGTAACGTGGATTTCCGCCTGGGCCTGATAATGGTGGTTTCGACGATGCTGGGGGTGGAGCTCGGTGTTCAACTCATCAATCACTACAAGGAGAAAGGCCTGGTCGACGTCGTGGTCTTGACGGCATCGCTGATAATCCTCTTGGGAATAGGGATCTACACCCATGTGGAGACGAAAAAATCTAAGAAAATACTCGACCAGATGAAAAAAGAGAAAAAAAAGCTTCCAAGGGAGATAATGGTCTCCTCCTTTGCCAAGCGGGTTCAGAAGCTTAACATCCCCCCCATGATATACCTCAAGACCTCTAGGCTCAGAATATCTTTCTGGGTGGTTTTCTTCGTTGGGTTCATGACGGGAGCCCTGGCTGGTTTCTTCGGCGTCGGCGGCGGGTTTATCAGGGTGCCGGCCCTCATATACCTCGTTGGAACCCCCACCCTCATAGCCGTCGGGACTGACCTCTTCGAGATAATAATAAGCGCGGGATACGGGAGCCTGAGACACGGCATGAGCGGCAATGTCGACATAATACTCGCCCTCACCATGCTCTTGGGGGCCACCCTTGGTGCTCAAATCGGGGCTATCGCCACGAGCTATGTTCGGGGTCCCTCCGTGAGATTCGTTCTTTCGTGGTCAGTTTTTCTCGCCCTCATAGGATCCGCCCTTAACCTGGCATATGTCTTAACTGACCGATCTATAGTCTATCTAGGCCTCGCCTCCAAGGGGGTTATCCTAGCCCAAATGTTTATTCTTGTAGGTATGATAATAGGATTGTTTATAGTAGCAAATCTGGCTAGAAAAGGATATAGAGTCCCTGAGTTCCTGGAATCAATGATAGTGAAGTAAAAATGCTGAAGAAAATCCTGGTGGGAGTTAAAGACGACCTTGAGTCAAAGAGCGCCCTGTGCTATGCCGCCAATCTGGCAAAAATCACCGGCGCAGAGCTCACGGCCCTCCATGTCATAGAAGAGCTGGAGGAATACCATTTCTACGAGGACATTGAGCTCCTCTATAAAGTAGAAGCCAGGAAAGACAAAGAGGAAGCCATCAGGAAAATCAAAGAGGTAAGTAGAGAGTGCCATCTCGGCAGAGTAAACATTGAAATAGCCTACGGCAATCCTGCGAAGATGATCCTCAGAGAATCTGCGAAGAAAGACTATGACCTTATAGTCGTGGGCTCCCACAGCAAGCCCCGGTTCCTTGAATTCCTCTTGGGGGGAGTGGCCTTCCAGATAATCCACTACGCCAAACGACCCGTGCTGGTAGTAAAAAGACTGAGGAGCATGAAGACCTTTCTTGTGTGTCTCGACGGATCCTTGTACGCCTACAGGGCGCTGAAGTTCGCTGGAAAGATAGCGAAAGCCGCTGGGGCAAAAGTTACCCTGCTCCACGTAGCAATGGAGGGACACGGGAGTCACCCGGAGGCCCTGGACGTTATCAAGCATGGGAAAGAACTTCTGGATAAGATCGGGGTTGAGGGTGAGACTTTGATCAGGGAGGGTCCGACGGCAGAGGAGATACTCAGGGAAGCGAGGGAAAAAGACTACGACCTCATAGTCATGGGGCACAAAGGCAAATCCGCCATAAGAGAGTTTCTCCTGGGGGATGTTGTCTCAAAGGTCATCCATCATTCATTGCGTCCAACTCTTGTCTACAGATAAAAATAGAAACGATGGCAGATATTAGGTGAGATAAAAAAATCATCTACCTGCTTATAATAGTAAGCTTCATTCTTTTCAACGGCTGCGTCCAGAAGCAAGAAGCAGAACAACAAGTATACGCCCCTCCAGAGTCCCCCCCTTAGAGGAAATGCCCCTGCCTCTTCCGCAGCCGCAGAATCCTGTGGAACCCAAAAACACGGCAGAGGAAAAGGGGGGCGATGTTTCTGTTAAATTCATTAACTCCTCATACAGGGTAGCGGAGAAGAAGGCCTATGGATGGTTTACCACAGGACAAGATGCAGACATAGTTAACGCGGCGGGAGGCTTAGAGAATCGAGGACTGAGAACCAGTGGATTCAACCTACCCCAGGGAGCGCTGGTTTTCCAGGGTGCCTTATTCGTGGCGGACACGGGGTTTAACATGGTGGTGGCGTGGAAACATATCGAGGATGCCCTGAAAGGAGATAAGGCCGACGTTATCCTAGGAGATGAGGATCTCTCGGGCACTAGGCCAGAGATAGGCTGGAATAAGCTATTTTGGCCGGCCAGTCTGGATTTCGATGGGAGCTTCCTATGGCTCGGAGAGTTTAAATTCTCCGGAAGGGTCTTCAGGTTCAGCCCGAAATGAGTGAACCTTTCCCTATACATATGGATCTGATCATTCTGATTCGGGTTTGGCTTAAGGATACATAATAACCGAGACGGGAAGGTTTAAGTAGTAGAGGATTTAATTAGAAATCCAGTCAGGGGGCAAAAAAAGATGGCCAAGATAATGGGGAAAAGTCTTCTAGGGCGGAATGTGGTTAGCGATAGGGGAACCGTAATCGGTAAGTTGGTGGATTTGTCAATAGAAACCATGGCGGGCAAAGTCATGATGCTTATCGTCAAGCCCGGTAAAGACGTGGACGCCAGATACTACAGAGTAAACGACCGCGGAGAAATCCTGATCCCCTTTACGGCGGTTAAAGCCGTGCGAGACGTTCTCATAATCAATGAGGGCGGAATCCCCAAAGCCTAAAGAAACCCTCTTTTTGGCGACGCATCCATCCCAGCCCCTCCCTCCTGGGCCCCGATGACCACATCTAGACGCGGCTCTGATTAATTATAAAACCAGCGATCCCCTGCTGGGCTATTCTTCCTTTTTATCCTCCCTCTCTTTCGTGACCTTGATTTTGGAGATCCTGCGGCCCCGCATGGTCTTCACCTCCATGACGTTGCCATTTATCTTAACCCTGTCCCCTGGCTTGGGGATTCTGCCCAATACATTGAACATCAGCCCACCGACTGTTTCGAAATCCTCCTCGGGCAGATCGATATCAAGGGCCTCGTTTAGATCACCTATATCCGCCTTGGCATCTACTATGGCGACGCCATCATTAATTATCTGGACCTTGGGTTCCTCCTTGTCATATTCGTCCATGATCTCCCCCACTATTTCCTCGATGATGTCCTCCAGAGTCACAAGTCCGAGAGTTCCCCCGTACTCATCTACAACTATGGCCATCTGAGTCTTCCTATCCTGCATCTCTCTAAGAATTTCATCCAGCTTCTTGCTCTCAGGTATGTAGTAAGCAGGCCTCACCAGGTCTCTTATTTTCTCGTCTGGTTTCCTTCTGAAAAGGTCCTTGGAGTTAAGTATACCCACTATGTTGTCTATGTTTTTCTCGTAGACGGGAAACCTGGTGTGTCCTGTCTTTATTACGTAATCAATGGCTTTCTCTAATGAGTCATCCACGCTCAGGCATATCATGTCTATCCTGGGCACCATCACTTCTTTGGCCTCCATGTCCCCGAACTCGAAGATCCCGTGGATCATCTCTTTCTCGCCTTTCTCAATGACTCCCTCTCTCTCCCCGACCTCGACGAGCATTTTGATCTCTTCCTCGGTAATATAGGGGGTCAGATGCATCTCTCCTCCGAGACGGTTGATAATCGGCTTGGTTATGGCTGTTAGAACCCTGACCACCGGATACAGAACCCTCACCAGGAAGTTCATAGGCTTGGCTATGCGCAAGGAGATCTTCTCAGCATTCTGTATGGCATAACTCTTCGGAGTAACCTCGCCGAAGACGAGAATGAGGAATGTCATTACCCCAGTGGCTATCCCCACGCCCCTACTGCCGAAGTAGTCTATGGCAAGAGAAGTGGCTATGGATGCGGCGGCTATGTTTACCAAGTTGTTACCTACGAGAATTGTGGCAAGGAGTTTATTCGGCCTGTTAAGGAGCTTTTCAACTATCTCCGCCTCCTCTTTGCCCTCCTCAGCCATCTTCTTAAGCCTGAAACGGTTAACAGAGACTAATGCTGTCTCGGATCCTGAGAAAAACCCTGAGAGAAAAACCAGAAAAATGAGAGCCAGCAACTGGCCCGTGGTAGAAGTTTCAACCACCTGTTTTTTTCCTCCTCTTTTACGGGAGCTAGGTCTAGATGAGCACTGCGTTTACTGTTCCGTTCTGACCCGGTCTTGAGGTCACCCTCACCTTCCCCAATTCTGTTTCTACTATGGCACCCCGCGTAATTATGTTTCTTCTAACATAATGGGGGTTTGCCCGATTCTCAATAACTGAGAGAATCTTAACCTTTTTAGACTTTTTGATTTTTGGGTCATAAACGTTTGCATACATCTCGGCATACAGCCGCGTCTTAACAGCGCCCCCCATGGCCCTGATGTTCTTCGCCCTTCTCTCCCCTACCAGAGTCTCGGTATGTTCCCGACCCATCTGGAACTTTCTTTTTTTCTTCCTAACTTTTCTTCTGCGAACACCTTGCCATAGAGCCATATAGTATCCTCCTTTTACCTGAAACCCTATCCATATAAAAACTTTATGCACCCAGGAATTCCGTGGCACCCCTTTCTAAAAGTTTCTCGGCGCATCTTTTCCCAACTTCGTCGGCTTCATCGAATCCACCTGCTGCCTCGGCGTCTATCCTCTGAGAACCGTCTTCAGAGAAAACAGCTGCCTTGATATTCAACAGGTCGCCTTTCCTTACAGATGTGTGGGCCCCCATAGGAACCTGGCATCCTCCTCCGACGCGCTCCAGAAAGGCTCTCTCTGCAACCACCCTGAAGAAGCTTTCCCTATGATTTATGGCCTGAAGTATGGGCATGTTCTCATACGTTTCCCTGGCAACGACGGCGATGGCTCCCTGCCCCACAGCAGGGAGGAAGACATCCAGGGGAAGCTCCTGGGTTATGTTCTCCTCGAAGCCTAATCGCCTGAGCCCCGCCTTGGCCATAATTATTGCGTCGTAATATCCCTGCCTCAGCTTTCGCAGCCTTGTGTCTACGTTTCCCCGGAGATCCTTTACGACCATGTCATCTCTGAAATGAAGAATCTCAGCCCGTCTCCTGAGGCTACTGGTTCCTATGATGCTTCCTTTTGCGAGTTCATCTAGACCTTTATTTCCCCTAGAGATGAGAACATCGCAGGGATCCTCCCTCGTAGGCACTGCTGCCAGGACGAGCCCCCTGTGGAGCTTTGTGGGAACGTCTTTCATGCTGTGGACAGCAAAGTCTACCCTGCCTTGTGCCACTGCCTCATCTATCTCTTTAACAAATATCCCCTTTCCCCCTATTTTCGCCAATGGTGCGTCCTTGAGCTTGTCCCCTTTCGTTTTGATTACTTTGACCTCAAAGTCAATGTTGTTGAACCTGTCTCTGAGGAGGGAAATCACGTGATTTGTTTGGGCCATGGCCAGCTTGCTCCCGCGGGTGCCAACTACGAGCTTCATTTCAGTTCTCTCAGAACCTCCTCCATCGTTGTTATGGTTGTCTCAATGGCCCTGTCATCGTGGGCATAGGAGATAAAGTTACATTCATATTGAGACGGTGGAAGAAATATTCCCTCACGAAGAAGACCCCGCTGAAACTCCATAAAGGTATCTTTGTCCGCCCGCAATGCAGAGGAATAATCCACCACATCCTCTTCTGTGAAATACATCTGGAACATGGAAGCAATACCGTAAACCTTAATGCTAAGGCCAAGGTCTTCTATTATCTCTTCGACACCTTTTCTAATACTCTCCCCTAGAGAGTTGACCTTCTCGTACACCGGAGATGTCTCCAGCACCTGGATGGTGGTGTATCCTGCGGTCATTGAAAGAGGGTTGCCATTGAAGGTCCCTGCCTGATAGACCTTCCCGAGGGGAGAAAAGTGCTCCATTATCTCTCTTTTTCCTACGACGGCGCCGATTGGGAGACCGCCCCCCAGGATTTTTCCCAACGTTGTGACGTCCGGCGTAACATTGTAGTATTCCTGAGCTCCTCCAAGGCCTAATCTAAAACCTGTTATGACCTCGTCGAATATCAAAAGAGCGCCATACTCGGCTGTGATCTCTCTAAGGAATTTGAGATACCCCTCCGCTGGAAGGATGCACCCAGCATTTCCCATCACCGGCTCCGCTATGATGCATGCCACATCATTCTTTTTCAGGATTTTCTCCACCGAATCTTTATCGTTAAAGGGAGCCAATAGGGTATTCTTAGCCGCCTCTGAAGGTATCCCCTTTGACGTGGGAACGCCCTGGGTTGTGGCACCACTCCCCGCCTTGACTAGCACGCTGTCATGGGCCCCGTGAAAGGCACCCTCAAACTTAAGGATTTTTTTCCTCCCCGTATAACCCCTGGCCAGCCTTACAGCGGCCATGGTGGCCTCTGTCCCGGTGTTGACAAATCGCACCATCTCGGCGCAGGGAACGTGCTCTACAACCTTCTTAGCAAACTCAACTTCTAGGAGCGTGGGTGTGCCGTAGGCTGATCCCCTCTCAAGCTGCTCCCCCACCTTCTCCACGACATCTGGATAAGCATGACCAAGGATGAGAGGGCCGTAGGCGAGGCAGTAGTCGATGTATTCCTTACCCTCCACATCCACAAGCACGCAGCCACGGCCTTTCGCGGTGAAAAAAGGATAGGGCTTCACGGCCCTAACTGGGGAATTAACCCCTCCTACAAGGTAGCCTTTGGCTTCCTCAAAGAGCTCCCTATTCTTCATCGCTCTTCCAGCCACTTAGCCGCATCTTTAGCGTGATACGTAAGGATCAAATCTGCCCCGGCGCGTTTTATGGAAGTCAGAATCTCCATAGCAACGACCTGCTCATCTATGTATCCCTCATGAGCGGCGGCCTTGACCATGGCATACTCGCCACTCACATTATAAGCCGCTGTGGGAACAGCAAACTCGTCCTTTATCCTCCTGATTACGTCCAGATAGGCCAGGGCGGGCTTTACCATGACGATATCTGCCCCCTCCTGCAGGTCAAGAAACACTTCCTGAAGGGCTTCGT
Source organism: archaeon (assembly GCA_027021185.1). Lineage (GTDB taxonomy): Archaea > Hydrothermarchaeota > Hydrothermarchaeia > Hydrothermarchaeales > JALUUU01 > JALUUU01. The sequence goes on from JALUUU010000238.1 coordinate 24,541, forward strand.
CCGAATTAGCGGGATCCATCTGATGAGTCTTTCTGTCCCCAAAGCTCGGGGAGGAAGAGGCCGCCTCTCTGAAAGGAGAGTAGAAGCTGGAGGCGTACTTGGCGGCATAGGACATTATAATCGTGTCATGAAAGCCGGCATCCTCTAAGGCGCGGCGGATAGCCCTTACCCGGCCGTCCATCATATCGCTCGGTGCCACAACATCGGCCCCAGCCGCTGCATGGCTAACGGCTGTTTCAGCCAAGAGCTCCAGGGTGGCG
>JALUUU010000239.1 GCA_027021185.1 archaeon
TCCTCATCCCGGTGGCAGTAAGGGCGGCCCTCGGGGGGCTAACGGGGTACTTGGTGAGTTTATATAGAGAGAGGAATAAAGAATGAGCCGAGGCAATGATTCAGGCGAAGAGGACGGCCCATCGGGGGAGTTCAGATCCTGTATAGCGGACCTGATCCCCCATCCCCACATAAGGAACCTCGCCTTCTACCCCGGCCACAGGTTCAACAACAACGGCTCCGGGAGACTGCTCCACTCCTACTCTGTTGCGTGGCTGTCCTATCGCATGGCCAGAAGGCTGGGCCTCGATCCGAGGACGGCGGCAAGGGCGGGTCTTCTTCACGACATAGGCTACAACAGGGAGGACAGCCTCCTGAGGAACATTCTCCTCCACGCCAGAAGGGGGGCGGTCAGGGCGAGAAGCATTGGCGAGAGGCGGGAGGTCTGTGAAGCCATTTCGCGGCACATGTTTCCCCTGACCCCGCCTCCCCTCTCAAGGCACGGCATGCTCCTCTGGACCGCGGACAAAACAGCCGCCCTCCTGGAGTTCCTGGGTCTTGAAAAGCTCATCTGGTGATAAAGTGGAAAGGGCGCTGGAGGAAGAGCAGAGGCTTGTGAAGAGTTTCCTTCAGGAGTTCACATCCAGGCTAACCGCTGCCCACGACATCGACTTCATCCTTCTCTTCGGCTCAGCTGCCAGGGGCGAATGGAGGCGCGGGGTAAGCGACGTGGACATGATAATCCAGGTAAAGAGGCAGGAGGATAAGGAGAAAGTGAGGGAATACGCCGAGGAGCTCTTCTGGAAACTGGACGAGAAATACGGCACCAGATTCAAGGAGGCGTGCTCCACCAGCGACGAGGCAAAGGGAAGGGTTGAGGAGTTTCTCAAGAAAGGGCAGCGAAAGGTCAGGCTCTACGCCCCCTTCGAGGTCCTCGGCCCGGAGGACGTGGAATGGTCCAGGGGGGAGTTCAAAGACCCCTTTTTCAAGGTAGGCCTCGACCTCATGGCCCCCAAGTACCTCCTCCTGGCCAAGATGAAGACGGAGGGCAAGACCCTCTACGGCAGGGACATCACCAGGGAGATCAGGCTGAAGGTCTCCCTCTTCGAGAGGCTGAAGGCCCTCCTCGTTCCTCATCATTTGAGCTTCCTCTCAATCCTGGTCTCCCCCTTCGCCCCCAGGATGGCGGTGAAGATGGCCATCAAGGCGGCGATATACTCTGTGGAGTCCTGTCTCTACTACCTGCGGAAGCCCATCGGGAGGGGGATAGACGCCGCTCTGGTGGAGCTGGAGCATGAAATCGGTAGAAGCAGCTACGTCAGCGCGGAGCCCTTCCGCAGGGCCTACGAGCTTAAATACGTAATCAGCGACCTGGATGTGGGCCGGTGGGAGAGCATGAGGTTCTGCGCGAGGATCTTCTACGAGGTTGTTAAGCTCAACTGGTGGGCCGTCTTGTCGAGGCTCATGCAAAGATTAAAATAGCAAAGACGACATCCAAGAACCCTTGGCGGAGGTGGACATATGAGAATCTCGGTGATAATACCCGCTCTAGATGAGGAGAAATACATAGAGAGATGCCTTAAGTCCATTATAAGACAGGACCTCCCCCGGGAAAGCTACGAGATAATAGTCGTGGACGGGGGGAGCAGGGACAGGACCAGGGAGATCGCTAGGAGATACGCCGACAAGCTGCTGCTGTCCGATAAACGGGGCATCGGGTACCAGCAGAACATCGGGGCAGAGATGGCGCGGGGTGACCTGCTTGTATTCGTGCACGCGGACACGTACTTCATCAAGAGAAGAGTCCTGCGGAAGCTCCTGCAGTACTTCGAAGATGAGGCAGTCGTGGGAGGAGCTGTCAGCCACAAGTACTACCCCGAGGACACCCTCGGAATAAAGGTCTTCAACACCCTGGATTCTTTCCTGGCCTCTTTCTTTGTCTACCTCAACATGCCCCAGACCGGCGGCCCTGTGACGGTGATCAGGAAGGACGTGTTCTTCGATATCGGAGGGTTCATAGAGAACATCTGCGAGGACGTGGAGATAGGTCAGAGACTCAGGGAGAAGGGAAGGGTGTTTAGGGACGTGGAGATAAGTGCCTACTCCTCCAGCAGGCGCCTGGAGAAGGAGGGGATCCTGCGGAACGTCGTCAAGTATGTTCTGTCAAAGCTTGCCCTGAAGCTCGGGAAAAACCTGAACATAAAGTATCCCCAGGTGAGGTAGCCTCCCCTCCACAGCCGTGGGAAACGTTTTTAAGCCCTTTCTGCATACCACTTATCTCTCCGATTCTAAAAGAGCGTCGCCGACACGATACCTGACTCTTTTTTAGATCATCGGGAACACTATTCCAGGGCACACGGGATGAGCATGAATGACGATCACTCCGATCTACGAAGCATAAGCCTCCGCCTAGACCCAGGTTCCTCGGAGAATTTCCGGTGCCAGCGATGCGGCAGATGCTGCCACGGACCCAGCAGGAGGTACGGGATCAAGCTCCTATATCAGGAGGTCCGAAGCATTCAGGAGCACCTGGAGGGGTTGAGGGAGAAAGGGGGGCTCGAAGAGTTCGCCTGGGACTACCTCACCTTCTTCGGGCATGTGGACAGGATAGGTGACGGGTCCTTCCTGGACGCCTTCAGGGACTCTCTCATGGATTTCTTTTTCTCGGTTTCCCAGACATCCACCGATAAAAAAGACCTCTTCGTCGAGTACTATGTTCTGAAGACCTACAGAGACAGCGGCAGATGCATATTTTACAACCCCCTGGAGCGGAGCTGCCTCATCCACGACGTGAAGCCCCTCACTTGCAGGCTCTACCCCTTCTACGCTGAAATAGACCTGGAGACCGAGGAGATAAAGGTGGGCTCCTATCCCGAGGAGGAGTGCCCCGGCCTGGGATGCGAGGGGAGGGTCAGCATCCTGGACCTCGGTGAGAAGGCTTTGTCCCTGGCAGGTTCTCTGAGGAGCCACTACTCCAAGCTGGCAGAGCTTCTGGCCCATACAGACCCCCCCAAGTCAGAGGCTGTGGACGAGTTCTATGTTAGGAAGCTTAAGTACAAGCTGGCCAGCCCTGAGCACATGAAGAAGGAGCTTAACAAGATACGGGAAAAAAAGGAGTACCGTGGGTTGGAGGCCAGGGACCTGTTCCTGGAGGAAGGCCTGATCCAGGCCGGTGAGGAGTACCGCCGCAGGCTCAGAGAGGGCTAGTCGAGATCGTAGTCCACGGGCACTTTAAGCCTCTTGGATTTTTTGTAGGCCAGCTCGTCTGCTGTGAGGAAGTTAATCCCTATGCCCAGGGCCTCGATACCTCCCGGATACTCACCGGTCTTCTTGGTGACCACCACCTTGTCCTTAAGCCTCCACACGCTGTATTCCCCGTGGAGCTCGCATTTTCCCTGCTCCGCTTCGGCTCCCTCCTCCCCCAACAGGCATTTTTTGTCGTTGTTGGCGATGCACCTGCCCTTCCTATAGTTCTTGCACATGCTGACACCTCCCGGAAAGCTGGACGCATTGGATATATAAATCTGCCGCTCACCGCTTTTACTAGAGACATTTCCTGATCCAAACCTTCAATCTTATATCCGTCCTCAGAGATATAGTTTAGAATGGAGCTGGCTAAGCTGATCGATTACGGTGTTGTGGTGGTGGCGGCGGGCTTGGTGATGGACTGGATTGGATACTCAGGGGATTTCCTCGTAACCCTTGGGCTGTTAATGGTTTTTCTGGGAGTTGTGGTCAGGGTTACTGGGCGGACGTGAGACCCCCTTCATGCCCCCCCATGTATCTTTTGAGGAGCTCCACCGCCTCCGGCCTTGAAAGATAGGGTTTATTGCCTGAGTACACTCCTATCCCCGGGAGGTGAGAGTAGTAGGACCAGTAGCACCAGTGGAGGCTGTTCTCCTCCATGATCTCCAGGACATCCCTGAGGTAGTTTACGACGCTGGTCATAGAGGGATTGGCATGGGCGGTGAACTCTCCCACAAGTATCGGGGCGCCGTGCCTGCTCCTGAAGTTGAAGGCGTACTGGAGCCTTGCCTCCAGCTCGTCTTTGTCTAGCCTAGCGATTACTTTTGCCCTGTGCCACGATATAGCAATGTACGTGTCCCCAGTTGCATTCTCAGCCTTAACCCAGGCGGAGAGCCCGTATTCCCTGCCGTCCACGGAGATGGGGCTGCTCCTTGCAAGGGCTTCTCGGGTTCCGCTGAATATCAGGGACTGAGCACCAGTATGGGCCTCCTCCCCGGTGAAGTCCACACCTTCTCCCCGGATTTCCCAGTTGAACCCTGCATGGTCAATTTCAAAGGAAGGATTTGACACCAGCGGGGCGGGGAGGTCGACTGTTTCTCTTCCCCTGAGTTCCACGTCGTCGAACCATACCTTTCCCTTGTTGTTCCTGGACACCAGGCTGACAAGCATGACCTCCGCCCCCTCCGGCGGGGTTGCTTTTAGCACTGTTTTCCTCCATCCATGGCTCCCCGTTATCTTCGGGGACCTGTCCAATCTCAGCCTTTCTCCGGCCACCATCATCTCCCCCGGATATGTGGTTATTGTCCTGTTTCCCGTGGAGGTGGTGGTGTAGAAGGTGAACTGGGGCGGGTAAAAGAAGTGAATGCTGTAAAGCACGTTGCTGTCTTTGATCGGGAGGAGAACTAGGCGCTGGTTCCCGTTGTCGAGGGGTATTCTAGCCTCCTCCACCACTAGGATGTGATTTTCGTCGTGGCTGCGCACCGCCTGAGCTGCCTTCTCCATGACCTCTGTGTATCTTTTGAGGCTCGGCGGAACCCCCTCGTTGAGGAGATCGTATCCCGCGATTATCTTCTCCCCAGAATATCTCTTGGCGATCTCCGACCAGAGGGCGTAGTACCTCTCCTGGTTTTCCTCTTCCCTCCAGAAGCTGTATGTTCCTCCCCGGACTACGAAGTCATGGGGGTTTTGCCCCCCCGGGGCGTGATGGTTGCACAGCACCACGTAGACGCCGTGCCTTCGGCACCATCCCATTACTCTGTCCAGAAGGCTGAAGGCCTCCTTCCGGTACTCATAAGGCCTTTCCTCGAAGTCGGTGTACTCGTACCATAGACGGAGACAGTTCCCCCCCATTCCCCTGATCCGTGCGATGTCCTCCTCTCCCAGGACATTTCTGAAGTCTCTGAATCCGGTGTTGAACCCCCTGAGAAGGACCTGGCTGCCATTGGGCTCAAGGACTCTATCTCCATCGACCCGCAGATACTCCCGGGGCTTTTCCCTCAGGCAGCCTGAGAGGCCAGTGAGGCCCGAGAAACCTGCGGCTCCGAGAGCCAGGAGTTTTAGAAACCTCCTTCTCCGCATGATAAGGGCTGCTTCAGGTGCCGAGCTCCCAGCTGCTGAGGTACTTCTCCTGCTCGGGGGTGAGCTCGTCTATCTTTACCCCCATGCTGTCGAGCTTCAGCCTGGCCACGGTCTTATCTATCTCCTCCGGCACAGAGTAAACCCTGGGCTCCAGCTCCTCTCCCTCCTCCTTGATGTACTCCGCGCACAGGGCCTGGTTGGCGAAGCTCATGTCCATGACGCTTGCCGGATGCCCCTCCGCGGCTGCGAGGTTGATGAGCCTTCCCTCCCCCAGGAGGTATAGCCTGCGGCCGTCGGGCAGCATGTACTCGTCCACGAAGTCCCTGATCCTGCGCTTCCCCTCGGCCATCTCCTCCAGGGCGGGGATGTCTATCTCCACGTTGAAGTGGCCCGAGTTGGCCAGGATGGCGCCGTCCTTCATCGCCTCGAAGTGCTCCTTCCTTATGACGCTGGTGTTGCCGCTCACCGTTACGAAGATGTCCCCTATCTTGGCCGCCTCCAGCATGGGCATGGCCCTGAATCCATCCATCACCGCCTCAAGGGCCTTGAGGGGATCCACCTCTGTGATTATCACGTTGGCCCCCATTCCCTTCGCCCTTGTTGCGAGTCCTCTGCCGCACCAGCCGTAGCCGGCCACAACGAAGTTCTTCCCGGCGATGAGAATGTTGGTGGCCCTCAGGATGCCGTCTATCGTCGACTGCCCCGTGCCGTAGCGATTGTCGAAGAAGTGCTTCGTGGATGCGTCGTTGACCGCTATTATGGGGTACTGCAGCACTCCCTGCCTCTCCATGCTCCTGAAGCGGATAACCCCCGTGGTG
>JALUUU010000240.1 GCA_027021185.1 archaeon
GGCCACCTCCTGGGTCTCCTCCAGAGAGTCCCTGACGAAGAAGATGAGGTCGAAGCGCGAGAGAATGGTGGGGGGCAGGTTGATCTGCTCCGATATGGAGCGGTAATCGTCGAACCTCCCGAACTTGGGGTTGGCGGCCGCCAGGATGGAGCACCTGGAGCGGAAGGTGGCCAGGATGCCTGCTTTCGCTATGCTGACCGAATTGTGGAGGACCAACCCCTGGGAGATGAAGTTGTGGGTCGGCTCCACCTGGATGTCGTAGACCCACTCCTGATCACGGTTCTCAAGTATCTCCTTCCTAATAACCTTAACAAGGCGGATAGATGGAGAAACCGCCTCCTCAATGGTTTGAGTTCCCCCATCTAGAGAGGCAATCAGCTCCCTATGTAGCTTCACGTCTTTCCTTTCCTCAAGCTCAGGGACGGGGAGGACATCGCCGTCGGAGCGATAGGTGCTATCTAAGGGCGCTACAGAGTGATCTCCTTCCAGGATTTTCTCGGCTTCCTCTGTCTGTATCCTTCCGTTTTTAAAGACAAAGACGGGGTGCTCAGGGGTGACAGTGATGCTCCTGCCGTTGTCGAAGAACAGCCTCACAAACCTGTCAGGGGCCCTGTGCCTGCTGACGCTGAATATGGTGGCTGGATAGTTCTCCTTGAAGGAGGATGTGTAGATTCTGAGGCCGAGGGGTTCTGTAAAGAGCTTCGCCCCGTTCTTGGTATGAATAACCTTATCGCTGTGTTCTCTCATCAATCCTTCCACGAAGTCCCCTATCTTGAACCTTCTCCCATCGGCAAGCCTGATCTCCACATCGTGGTGATAGCTCTGCTGCTCCATTGCCTCATGCATGGCCCCCCTGTCGTCGGCCTCCATTTTGTCGAACTCGTCAATACAATTGTGGACCAAGATGCCTTCACAGAGGAAGTTGTGGTATCCGGGAACATAGAGATCGTAGACGTATCCGGAGTAGTCGACCTTCTTTATTTTGACTATCCTGTCCAGGTGGTAGTCCCTTGAGGCCAGGAGATGGATCCTTTCCCTGATCTCCGGGTTCAGGAGATCTGACAGCCTCCTGTCTATCTTGAGAAGCTGCTCCCGGGCTGGCTGGTACTTCTCATTCATATAGGCGTGAATGGTGCTCCAGACGCCTTTATCCAGGAGGACGCTCTTGTTCAATGATGACGCTATGGCCCTGCAGACCTCTGCCACCTGCTTGGCTGGCAGCTTCCCGCTGAAGGAGGACACCCTGTGGTTGCGCAGGGGAAGGTCCTTGGTTTTCACGCTGTATTTCCCGATGGCATCCAGGAGGGTGGTCACATCCTCCCTGCCGGTGACCAGGATCCTGTTTATCCCTTTTTCCTTCACGAGCTTGGCGTAGCAGTCAAATCTCCTTAAGGCGAGGATGAAGGCCTTGTCCTTTTCCTCGTCTCTCGACAGCTGGAACTCGAGATGCACAACCTTGTAGCCCCTGCTGCGCTTAATGGAGAGGCAGCCGTCAGAGTCCAGGCATCCCGCTATGAAGGCCTTAAGAGCCTCATCAGGGAGCTTCAAGACGTTTCTGAGGCCGTCCCTGGTGATGTATTCGTAGATATGTGCCACCAGATTCGACCCGGCGTAGAGGATTAAGTTCTCACTCTCGGCCTTGTCACCGCGGATATTGCTCCTAGTTGTTCTCTTGTACACCCTAAGCTTCCTATTGGAGAACCCGGTGAAAGCTCTCTTTACGGCCTCTATCTGTGATTCGTTTTTCGTCGACTGGGTAATCGACACAGTGGAGCGTCTCCACGAAACCGAAACGCTTCCGTCGCCGTAGAGAAAGCCCAGGAAGTAGGCCATTTCGGGCGTGACCTTAGATACCTTAAGCTTCTCCCCGGATTTTTTCCTCCCATATCCCAAGGGCTTCTCCCGCCACTCGTCATAGCACCCGAGGTCGCAGAGGATCCTTCTCAGGATGCCCACCTTTACTGAGCCATTCCCTGACAGAAAATCCTTGGAGATGCCGTATCTCCTGTTGAACTCCGCTAGGCTGGATTTCTTCAAGACCCGGCTCCGTAGCTCCTCTTTGTCCTCCCTGCTCAGAATAGCATTCCACTCGTCAGGCAAAATATCAAGGAGGAACATGTCGTCTTTCCTATCCGGGAGCTTCAGAGGCGCTACAATGAAGTCCCCTCTCTTGAATTCCCGGGCCTCCCTCCACTCAAGAGCGTCTCCGTGAAGAAGCTTGTGCTCCGGTGTTAGCATGATCCTGAATCCGGAGTTAAAAGTTATCTCTAAGACCTCGCCCTCGTGTCTCTTTCTCCTTATGCGGGAGCTCGTGGAGGGCAGAGTCTTCAACCCGCTCATGGAGACGGTTCTCACGTTCAAGTCGCATATGTCGACCTCCTCCCCTTGGGATATGGCTCTGGTTTTATACCCTTCGTCGAAAAGCTCCTCGATCCGACGTATCTCATCGTTGACAACCACCTTTGACTCGGGCATCAGGCAGGCCACGCCGTTATCTGCCAGGACCAGTGCCCCTGCCTCAAGGCTCCATCCTCCGTCCCCAAACTCATCTTTTATTGCGGCGGCCGTGTTATGAGATACTATGCCGTTTACAAGGAAATTGTGGGCGTCATGAACGGTTAAATCATAGACGTACTCGTAATCAGGGCTCCTCCACTCCACCTTCACTATCTCGTCCCACAGAACATTGGCGGAAGTTTTCAGCTCCTTCAGCAGCTCCTCCGCTTTCATTACCTGCTCTTCTACCTCCTCTATGGAGGGGCTGACTTTCTTACCGACCTTTTTAAGGGAGCAGTCTGCATGACCCTTGGCCTCAAGAAAGCTGCAGAGCGTTTCTAGTACAGAGTAAGGAATCCTCACCTTCCGGCTTTTTCTCAGGAAATAGTCGTCCACTGCGGTCTCGCTTCTGCCGAGGAGTATTGAAAGCTCCCTCCGAGAGAGATAATTCCTTGCTCTGCGGTAGAGCTTAGATTTTAACGAGTCGTCAACTTCGAGGTAGACCCTGTCTTTGTAGCCCTCTTTTAACTCCTCCACTCTCGCAATGAATTTCTTAACGAATTTTGTGGAGGGCTTGAAAAGACCCTGCTCATGCGCGTAGTTTTTCCGGTTAAAAATTTCTCTGGAAGAAAGACCGAAGGCCTCCCGCACATTTTTCATCACCTTGCCAGCGAAAGGCACGGAATCATAATTGTTGCCTTCGCGGATGCGGGATATAACGTCGTGTAGGGCTTTTCTTTTTTCCTCGTGCCTGAAGCCGATTTTTTCTTTAAAAGCTATTAGGTTGTTTTTACCGCGGATGTAGATGTGATAATCATAAAATTCGGTCTTCTTCCCTTTTCCGGGACGTTTCCGCAATTTCGATACTATCCCAAATCGGAGCAGGGATAAGTGAAGCTTTTTCGCCAGGCTCTCGCTGGTGGTGACGTACTCTAGGTACGAAGACCCCTTATTTCCTCCGCTAACAACGCAACCATCGCAGTCGAAGAGCCCGCTGATGTAGCTAGCGAGAAGTTCGTCAGGAAGACTCAGAAGTTCAGGGGTTAGGTCTATTTTGTGGGATTTAGTGGAAAAAGGAATTCCCAGTCTCTGAAGGACTTCTCCAACGAGCTTAGAATGGAAGCAGGCCACTGAAGGACTAAGCTTTGAGCCTTTTTTCACCAACGCATCTATGCCGAAAAGATTCTTCGTAAGGGATCTGAAGGATTCAAATATCTTTGGCGAGGAGTTGGAGAATCGAATGAAGCATCCGTCAAAAGGCGTCTTATGCAGGTCGCCATCACCGGCGATTAATCCGGCAAAATAAAGGAAGTCTTTGTTAAGCCGTGGAGGGGGGGTTATGCTGTGGCCATAATACAGGGAGTAGCTCTCAACCGCTTTGGCCACTTCTTCCTTGGAGATGCCTGCTGAACTTGTTAACTGCAAGACCTGGCTGAGTTTCGGCTTACCCTTGGCCTTAGGATTTACCCAGGCATGGTACAGCTTATCTTCCTTTACTCCGAGGCGCTTGCTCAGCTCCCTTGCATTAAGCCCATGTTTTTCCTTGAGAAGCGTTATGGCTCTCTTTACCAGTTCCTCACAGCCATAAACAATAGGGTCGCTTTCTATTAGATCAATAAACAGTGGCGTTTCTTTTTGATCGGTCTTCATATCCCTGGCGGAGGCCAAGAAGTCTCCCAATTTGAGATGTTTAGCTTTCTTCCACTCGAAGCCTTCTCTCGAGGCCGAGAAAAGAGGGGTCTCGGGGGTGACCTCTATCTCTCTCCCGGTTTTGGTAATTATACGTATAACCTTTGACGGTGCTTTGAGCTTCCAGTACTGAACTATCTCCTTGGGCTCTAGCTCGGCTTTTCCGTTTAAAGCGAAGGTTGAGCTATAAATGCTGGGCCTCTCAGCAATCCAGATCCCCCTGCGGTACTCTTTTTTCCCTTTCCCGAGCTCTTTCTCCACCATGTCGCCGATGGGTGAGAGAATGCCGTTATTCAGACATACCAAGGACGACGGGGCGACGCACAGTCCCGCTGCCGAAGTACCTTTGCCAGAGGCGTAGACACCTCTGGGAGCAAGCACCTTCGCCACGTATTGAAGGATCTCACTCTTGCCGGTCGCCGGCTCGCCCATTATGATTATGTGGCTGTCTCCGCGGATCCTGCCTCCATCTGGGAGCTCGAGGGTGGGGGAGGAGAAGAGCTGATACATTATCGCCTCCTTTATGTCGGCGTAGCCATAGATGTGGGGGGCGATGGAGTCCCTGATCTTTTCGTATATCATGGGGTCCCTGGAGAGCTCCTTAATCTGCTTCTCGTCCTCGGGGGTTATGCTCACCTCCTCGAAGTCGAGCTGCACAGGCTTGAAGGAGTTAGCCTCAAGGAAGATCTCGAAAACCCTGGAGCCCTTGCCCTTAGCGGTCTTCCGCTGAGCCCTGAGGATCCCCACGAGCTCCACCCTGTCCCCTGGGGAGATCTTCCCCGTGAGATCGTCCTCCAGGTGAATGCTCAGCTGCTTAGGGTGCTCGCCGCCGTGCAGGTCCTCGAGGGACTCCTGGATAAGGATCTTCTGGGAGTCCAGGAAGGTCGACTCCGACACGAGGAGCTTGAAGGGCCCCCGGCCCTCGCATTCTTCGCAGATAAAGGGCTCCTTCACCTTATTGTCGTCCTGGCTTATCCTTGTGACGCCGCCGCATTTCTGACACTCATAAGCCCCCAGGATCAGCTTAGGCCTCACGTCGGTGGCCTTCCTCACTATGCCCTCCACGGCCATGAACTTCCCAACGTGCTCGCTCCGCAGGTCCTTTATCATCAGCTTGTTTATCGCAGGCAGGCTGTGGAAGCGGACGTTTACGCGGATGGAGGGCAGCCCAACAGGTAGGTCTATGCTGCGGAGGGCTTTCTCGGCGGCGGCGATGGCTGCGTCTGGGTTGGAGATGAGCTCGTCTGCCAGAGAGATGTCGTACCTGTCTAGGTCCCTGAAGTCCACCCATAGGCTCTTCTCGGCTGGGTAGCCCTGGACCAGCTTATGGATTTCCCTGGAGTAATAAGTCCTGAAGAACTTCTCAAATCTCGATGCCAGATCTTCCGTGGAATAACCCTTGGCTAAAGCCTCCATTTTACCATGGTCCATTATACCCCTGATATTAACTCCTTTTCTATTTACCCCGGCTCTATCTCCATTAAACCACCACTTCCCCTGGAGATGAGGTTCGTACAGGGGCAGAGGGTTGGCATGTACATAAGAAATAAACGGGTGTCAGAATAGTCTTTGCCAAGAGCGCGGGAAAAGTGAAAGAGGGTTCTGTTTCCACTGGAGCACGATCATCTTCGTGGTCATTCAAAGGAGATGCCGTAGGCCTCCTCGAGGTTGTCCTGATGGATTCTCCAAAGGTCCTCCTCTTCCAGGAGCCCTGCGTTAAGCAGCTTGAGGCACACCTTGGGCACGCTTCTTGGACCCACAACTGCTCCGGGGCGCTGGAGGTCGTCTATGTAGTCGCTCTCCATGAGGAACCTCTTCCCCTCCTCCAGAGCCTTGGCCACGTTATCCCTGGACGCGATGACTGAGGGATACACC
>JALUUU010000241.1 GCA_027021185.1 archaeon
GGGAACATCTGGTGGAGAGCAGCAGATGTTTGTCGACGGAACTTTATATCTAAAGGTACTGTCTTTCAACCTCAAAGTACCTATTCCAAGAGTCCCTGTTCCCGGTGGGCTTGACATCTCAGCCTTAGCCGCTGGGGAAGCCTCAGCGTTAGCGGAGATAATGCCTCTCCTGATGGAGTACAGAGGACAGAAGCTAGGTGACGTGCTGGTATCAGAAGACTTCAAAAGAAAATACAAAGAGAGAACCGGTGAGGGCTTGACTGAGGCCGAGATCCAGGAAATCATTCAAACCTTCGGAAAGGAGGCTTTGGATAAAACCATCGACGAGCTGATGGCTGGGGGATACATGCAGTAGTAGGCCTATAAGTAGATTGGAGAAGTCGGGTTGAACAAATTCAGGATAGACGCTCTTAAGGAGATAGGGAACATAGGCGCTTCTCATGCGGCTAATTCCCTTTCTCAGCTTTTAGGGACCAAGGTGGAGATTCAGGTTCCGGAGTTCGACACCCTTCCCGTAAACCGGCTGGAGGCACTGTGGGGGAAAGAAGAGGAGATCATCGGGGTTCACTCCCAGCTACGAGATAGCCTTTCAGCCACCATGGTTCTCTTGTTTCCCCTCCGAGACAGCCAGACCCTGACCGGTATCCTGACGGGTGGAGAAGTAGAGGGATCCGTGCTTAGCGATCTGGAGATGTCAGCTGTCCAGGAGGTGGGAAACATTATGATGTCGGCCTTCGCCAATGCCCTGTCCGACTTTCTGAGTCTAAAGATCATGCTGACACCGTCTATAATAATAAAAGGATCTCCGTCCTCCCTCGTCCACACAGTCTTCGGCGAGACCTCTGATGAGGCTATATTCTTCACCACGGCTTTCAGGGCGAGCTCTGCAGAGATCAGGGGCCACTTAATCTTGCTCCCAGATCCAGGGGCCTCTGACATAATATTTGCCGCCATCAGAAAGAGATACGGCCTTGCAGAGTAAAAAGGGCTGGGCTAGAAAGTCGTAAGCTCACCGTTTATGAACAATTCTGATATCTTGGTCACTTCCGAGAGGTGCAGGTCTATAATGCTCTCACACTTACCCTTGACCTCGCTGAAATCCCCCTCATCTTTCATGAGAAGCTGCACATTGGCGGCCTTGGGCTGGTCAATAGGCGCCCCTATCTGGCTCAGAAGTTTAACGTAAACCTCCTCTATGCCTCCAACGGCCGTGGCGATGTCCCCTGCTATCTTGTTTGATAATAGGTTGTATATTTTGCCTACATGATTAATTGGGTTCTTGCCTGCCGCGGCCTCGAGAGACATCAACCTGTTGGGGGTGATCAGTCCGTTTACCCTGTTGCCCCTGCCCACGGAGCCGTCGTCCCCCATTTCAGCCGACGTCCCCGTTATCGTCAGATACACGCTCCCCCTGTCGTAGTCATCAGCGGTGTTTATCTGAACATTCACAGGGCGCTCCGTTATTTGATCAGCCTTTTTACGTATTTCTTCCTCCATGTCCTCCTTGACGCCCTTATAGTGATCCAAGTCTGGAATATACCTGGCAACCATGGCGTCCGCTATGGTGAGGGTGATGGAGTTGTCCTCCCTGAGACCCATGACTTTTATGTCCTCCCCGCTCTCAGGGAACTTCTTCTTAAACTTTTGGGAGTTCATAAGATTCTCTGTTTCCAAGACTAGTTTCTCTGTCTCGGAGAAAGGTGCGAAGGCCACGCCGAAGGATGTGTCATTGGCCAGGGGTACGCGCTCCTTTCGCCTGAAGACATCGACGAGGTCTGTTGATCCCTGGCCTATCCTAGAGTCGATTATGACGTCGTTGTCTACTTCAAGATTTCTCAATGTGCTTTTTAGATAATCCTTAGCTGCCTGAATCGCCACTTTATTCACAGGTACGAGTTCGTTCCCCACAGTGGTTGTTGCCCTGCCGGAAAGAAGGACGTAAACAGGATTAAGAATCCGGCCCCCCCCAAACTGTGGGTCCGCTCTCCCGCCCACAATCTCAACCTGATCAGTGTTGTGGTGAAGAACTGTTCCAAACTCATCAAGATAGTATTTGCATAAAGCCCTGCTAACGGCGTCGGCGATGCCATCGGCCAGAGAATCCGGATGACCCAGACCTTTTCTTTCAACTATCTCTATTTCCTGCCTCTCCACGGGGGTGCGAATGACTTTTTCTACAACTATGTTGCGCTTAACCACGGGCTCACCTCTCCTTGAGTTCCTCTCTGAGAATGATTCTCCTCCTAGGTTCGATTGTCATTATTATTTGTCCCTTCTTAAAAATCCTTACTATCCCCCCACTCTGGGACACGGTTATCCCTAATGAGTTTGTGGTGGCGGTGGCTGCCCCAACAGCGGCATGTCTGGCCCCCAATCCCCTGGGAATCCCCTCGGCTCTAGTGTTGGCTGTTAGGTATCGCCCTGCCGCCTCTATCACCCCATCGCCGCTAACCACGAAGACCCCGTCGAGCTGGGCGAGTTCCTTTATGCTTTCCCTCAGATCTGGGTTGGTTATGATCCGCTCATCTTCATCCTGTCCCTCAAAGGGGTTCAGGATTAGCTGCTTAGAGTTCTCCATGACCGCCTCACTGTCCCCTATTATGAAGGCGGTTCCTATTAGTCTTCCACCTCTGCCCTCCCTGCCTATCTCAAGAGCTATACCCAGGATGGTTTCGAAAACATCCTGCTTAACACCTATTTTCCTTAGATAGGCGTATAGTGAGCGGTCCAGGATCTCCTTTTTAACCTCGTATACCACGAGGGAGTCTGCCTCCCTCATTAGAGTTGAACCTATAGCCACAATTAAATCATCCTCTTTAAGGAGTCCCTTGGCAACGGCGCTCGCCACCGCATCCCCTATTTGCCCTATCCCCGAGGCCCGCCTCGTGGGGAGTCTGATGAGCTGAATCCTGTCCCGCCACTCCTGGAAATTCTTGTAGGTGTTTTCTCTGGGAGTGGCGGCTATCAATGGAATCCCGGCTTTATTATGCTTCACAGCTTGCCTAACAGTCTCCCCGGTCTCCGTGAGGAGTAGCAAGGCCGTGGCATTAATGTTTTTAGCTAAACCCATCCCCGCCTTAACAACTGCTTCAGGGACTTCCATATCTACCGATAAGCCCTCTGTTAGATGCTTATTTATAACTTTCCGGTTGAGAGCCTAGCAAAAGGGGGGAAGTCTGTAAGAGGGGTGGAAAAGGAAAGGAGGTGGAAAAAATTAAATCTTACAGACTTCTTCTTTTCCCCAGATATATGCGGCTTTTAATATTAATTATTTTTTTCTATTTGCCCACCCCTATTTCCCGTGGGATAGCTTTTCTTTGAACTTTTGTATGAATCTTGTGTTCTCTTCTTCCCTGCCTACGCTGACCCTGATGTACCTGTCTTCCAACCCGAATCCCTCGCAGCTTCTCACGATTATGCCCTCTTTCATCATTTCCTCCATTACTCCCCTGGCCGATACATTATCCCCTATTAACTCCAGGAGGACAAAGTTTCCCTGAGACTGATAAACTTTGACTCCCGATAGCCTCGATAGCTCCCGGATGAGGTACTCCCTACCAGCAACCGTTCTGGCCACTGTTTGCTCCAGGTGCTCGATGTCCCGAAGGGCCTCTACCGCCGCACGCTGAGCCAGAAGATTTACGTTGAAGGGCGGCTTAACTCTGAAGAGATAGTCTATAATTTTCTTTCCGGCCACGCCATAGCCCACCCTAAGTCCGGCTAATCCGTATGCCTTCGAGAAAGTCCTCAGAACCAACAGATTCTCGTATCCCTTGACGAGGGGCACCATGGATTTATCTGCGAACTCTGCATATGCCTCATCGAGGATGACAAGGACCTCTCTCTCGAGGATTTGCCTCAAATCCCCCTCGGAAATAACACTTCCCGTAGGATTATTCGGCGAGCACAGGAATACGATCTTTGTCCGGGGAGTTATTTTATCCAGCAAGCTGTCTACGGCGTAATCGAAGGATGCGTCCAATGGATGTCTAACTATCTTACCCGAGTAGAGTCTGGTGAAGCTCTCGTACATGGAGAAGGTGGGAAAGGGTATTATGACTTCCTCGCCGGGGTTAAGGAATGCCTTTACGGCTAGCTCCATTACCTCGTCAGAGCCGTTACCGATGATTAAATTCTGTGGTTTCAGGGAAAAACTCGAGGCGAGCTCCTTCCGGAGGGTCTCTGCTCCTGACTCAGGATACACGTTCACCTCCTCAGCATATTCTTGAATCGCCTTCACAGCAAGGGGAGATGGGCCGAAGGGGTTTTCGTTGGAGGCGAGCTTAACCACGTCTTCATAGTTAAGACCGAACCTCCGGACAACCTCCTCCTTGGACTTCCCGGGAATGTACTCAGGGAGCTCTGCCACGCCTTTCCTGACCAGCCTGTCTATCATAACACCTCTCCCAGGACCTGTATTGCCCTGTCGAGCTGCTCTTTCTCAATAACGAGCGGGGGGAGCAACCTCAGGACTTTGTCAGCCGTGCAGTTGATGAGGAGGCCGTTTTTTCTGGCTCTTTCAACCACATCAGAGCATTTTTTTTCCAGCTCTATGCCTATCATTAAACCCTTGCCCCTTATTTCTTTTATAATGGGCTTCTCCTTTTTGAGCTCCTCGAGCTTTGCCATGGCGTAGTCCCCCAGCTCCTTTGCCCTGCCGGGGAGGTCTTCCTCGATTATCGTTTCCAGAGCAGCCTTTGCGGCGGCGCAGGCCAGG
Source organism: archaeon (assembly GCA_027021185.1). Taxonomy (GTDB): domain Archaea; phylum Hydrothermarchaeota; class Hydrothermarchaeia; order Hydrothermarchaeales; family JALUUU01; genus JALUUU01. Next base: position 4,718 of record JALUUU010000241.1, read on the forward strand.
TGGTTGCCCCCGAATGTGGAAGCGTGGTCTCCTGTTTTAAAGGCGTCCATCACCTCTTCCCTGGCCAGCATAGCCCCTATGGGAAAACCTCCTCCCAGGGCTTTTGCAAGGGTGAATATGTCCGGCTTTACACCGTAGAGCTGCCAGGCGAATAATTCCCCAGTCCTTCCCATGCCTGTTTGAACCTCATCAAGCACCATTAGGATATCGTTTCTATCACAGATCTCCCTGATCCGCGTAAGGTAATCCTCCGGCGAAACCACCACGCCCCCCTCGCCCTGTATGGGCTCCAGCAGCACCGCCGCAGTATTATCTGTAACGGCCTCAGCTACCTCGTCGGCGTCGCCAAAGGCGACATGTTTAAACTCCGCCAAAAGTGGCTCAAAGCCGTGCTTATATTTTTCCTGACCAGTGGCGCTGAGGGTGGCTAGGGTTCTGCCGTGAAAAGAATTTTTTGCGCAGATTATTTCATTTTTCCCTGTATACTTTCTGACGAGCTTTATAGCGGCCTCGTTTGCCTCAGCGCCGCTGTTGCAGAAGAAGGACTTGTATCCTCCTGTTAGGCGATACAGCTTCTCAGCCAACTCGATTTGGGTCGGGATATAATAAATATTGGATGTGTGCATTATCTTCGAGGCCTGCTGCTTAATAGCCTCCACAACCCTTGGATGGCAGTGACCTGTGTTGAGGACAGCCAAACCAGAAAAGCAGTCTATATATTCTTTTCCCTCCGAGTCCCACACAACAGCTCCTTGGCCTTTAATCAGGGCTATGGGCTGCCTGGCGTAGCAGCTTGCGATGTACCTCTTTTCTTTTTCGAATAAATCCATGGTATCTGAAAGATTCCGGCTTCCTTATTTATTTTTCCAGTGCTCTTGGGAAAAATATAACCCACGGGATGATTAAGGATATGAAAATGACTGTGTATTCCTCTTCCAGGTTATCTGCTTTTGAGAAATGCCCGAGGCAGTACAAATACGCGTACATCGAAAGACTTCCCAGGAAAGTAACTGTTGAGGCATTCATGGGGACCCTGGTACATGAGTCCCTGAGGAAACTCTACCAGGACTTGATGCATGCCAGGCTGGACTCACTGGAAGAGATATTATCGTATTATCATGATATGTGGGAGAAAAACTGGACCGACGACATCAGAATCGTCAAAGAATACTCTGCTGAGAACTACCGTAAAATCGGGGCGGCGTGCATATCTGACTACTATAATCGCTATAAACCATTCAACCAGAGCAGGACCCTGGCCCTGGAGAAAAAGATAAAGATAGACTTGGATGGCTACCGACTCCACGGATATATCGATAGGCTGGCTGAGTCAGCCCCCGGCTGCTGTGAAATCCATGACTACAAGACCTCTCAGACCCTTCCTATGCGGGAGCACTTACTCGGGGACAGGCAGCTGGCGCTGTATCAGATAGGGGTGGAGGAGACATGGGACTTCATAGAACAAACAGACCTCGTATGGCACTACCTGGTACACGGCAAAGAATTGAGAATAAGGCATGGGAGGATGGCTTTAGAAAGGCTGAAATCTGACACCATTGCCCTTATAGAGCGCCTGGAGAGGGCTGTAGACGAAGATGACTTCCCAGCCAGGGAGAGTGAACTCTGCCCATGGTGCAGCTATAGAGAGATCTGCCCCACCCAAAAACATCCCGCCAAGATTTCAAAGATGCCTTCTAACACGTATCTGAACGACCCTGGAGTAAAACTCGTGGATGAGTATGCGAGGCTGATGGAAGAAAAGCAGAGATATATGAAGAAGATAGAGGATGAGCTTGAACAGCTGAGGGAGGTGATAATAGCCTTCGCAGAGAGGGAGGGTTTGGAGGTCATTCAAGGAAGCCATAAGAGGCTGAGGGTGAAGAAGACCTGGAGAGTGCTTTATCCCACCAAAAAAGAAGCTACGAGAAGAGAACTGGACGAGCTGCTAAAAAAAGAAGGTATATGGATGGACGTGAGCGACCTCAATCCCTACGCTCTAAATAAGGCACTTGCCTGTAATCAGTTGAGCAGGGAGCTAGTTGAAAAGATAAAGAGATTCCAGAGATTGGAAGAGAGCTACAAGCTGTACCTTTCCACCCATAAGTCTTGAATTTACCTTGTTCTGTCGAGGTAGAAGGTTATTCCCCATCGCCCGGCTATCTCCGCTCGTTTATCCGCAGATACCTCGCTCCCAAGAATCTCGGCTACCCTGAGGCCGGCCTCCATACATCCCTTGGCCGCCTCCGTGTTGGCTTTTAATGTCCCGAATTTAAGAAGGTCTATGAGGGCGCTGGCCTGTTCCTTTGTCAGCTCCTCAAATCCCTCCACGCCAAGGGCCTGAAATAGCAGGTTCCTGGATAACTCGTCCCATTCCTTTACGAGGCTGGTAAGGTATTTTAACTGTCCTTCGGTGGCTTTCATGTCTATATAGTTGTCATGCAACATATTTAAAACCCAGGCAAAACCTATTTCACTGGGATAAGGTCTATGATAAATTAAAATGGTGGGGCAGTACGAGTTTCTGGAGGTTCTCCTCATATCAGCTGCTGTGGGGGGATTAGTGGGAATAGAGAGGGAGATGAAGGTTAAAGTCGTCGCCGGAGTGCGGACGTTTTCCCTCACATCTATTCTGGGCGCCTTTAGCATCATATTATCTGACGCCGGGCACGAGGCCATTCCAACGGTGGCCTTCGTGGGAGTTGTATTAGTTGCCCTTTTAATGGGCGTCGTGAAGCATTTCAAACTGGCCGACGTTGGGGTGACAACCCTGGTCGCCTATATGATAACCTTCCTACTCGGGGCTATGGTGGGTAAAGGCTTGTTTCTAGAGGCCATAGCCGGAAGCTTGGCTGTGACTGGATTGCTGGCCTCGAAGGTGTACTCTCGAAAGATATCAGAAACCCTCACCCACAAGGAAATAATCAACGCCCTCCAGTTCGGAATAATAGCCTTTGTCTTGTATCCCGTTGTACCGGACAGGACTATTGACCCTCTCGGCGTAATAAATCCCAAGATCTTGCTGATGGTGACCATAATAGTCACCTCTATAGGGTTCGCAGGATACATAGCTATGAAGAAAGTAGGCTACCTATACGGCCTTCCCTTGCTGGGGGCTCTGGGGGGCCTGTTTAACAGTGAGGCAACGACGGGTGCCCTGGCAGCCAGGACAAAAGAGTGCAGGGATATTTATCCAGCGGTTATGAAAGGCATCCTTTTAACCAACTCCGTAATGCTTCTCCGTAACCTGATTGTGGCCAGCGCGGTGAGCCTTGCCGTATTCAAGGCAATGCTGTATCCCCAGCTGTTAATGGTTCTTGTCAGTCTCCTGTACTTCCTTCTCTACAGGTCAGACAAGGAACCTGCCAAGATAGATATACCGGTTGCCATGCCCTTCGCAATAACGCCAGCCCTCATATTCGCCTCTATGTTCGTGGTTGTATCATGGGGGGTGAATTTCCTTAAAGACTACAGCGTGACTTCCATCTATATAACTGCCCTTCTCGGAGGCCTCGTCAGCAGCGCCGCCACCACAGCGTCCCTGGCTTCTCTCTACGCCACTGGCAACCTCGATCTAGGCAGCGCAGCAGTTGCCTGCGTTGTCTCAGCCATCGGAAGCACCCTCAACAAGGTAACTATCTCCTGGATCATGGGCTCCAAAGGGCTGTCTATGAAGCTCCTGCCGCCCATGGTCATCGTGGCCGTGGTCGGGGTCTTTGCCCTAGTCCTAAAAATTCTATGGGGTTCCTAGATGTTTGTTGCTCTCGAAGGCATAGATGGTTCTGGAAAAACGACTTTAGCCAGGGCCCTTCTCGATCGGGGATACTCGGTTACCAGAGAGCCTTTTTCCGAGGTCACCAGAGAAATCCTATCCATCCTAAGGGAGCCCTTGGCTAAAGAACTTGTCTTTTACCTTGACCGCCTGTACCATCTTGAGAAAGTGATAAAGCCTCGTCGCACCAAGGGAATAATAACGGATCGATATAAATACTCCCAGATCGCCTATGCCTACGCCAGGTACGGTGACAGCAGTCTCTACAGGAGGGTGCTGAAGTTAAATGCTGATCTTCCCGATTCCGACCTTGTAGTGTTCCTAGATATCTCCCCTGAGGAGGCTCTCAAACGAAAACCAGGAATCGCAGAGGACGCCAGACCCTATGGTAAACCTGAGGAATTTTTCATGAAAGTCCGGGAGAAATATCTGTCCATGGCCGATGAGCATTGGATCCGCATAAATGCAGAAAGATCCCGTGAAAATATCCTTAAAGAAGTCCTGAACTGCCTTTCTAAACGTTAATTTTTGTGAGTTAGGATATAAATGAGTGTTCAGGAGAGGAAATTCGAAGTCCTTGAGGAGCGGCTCTGCTCCAAGTGTGGGAAGAGGTTTATATACGACCTTTACTGGCTTCGCCAATACAGGATAAAAGTTAAGGATTCGCCGATCAACACCGAGGTATTTCACTCCCTCTGCGGAGAGCATAAACTCGATATATACCGGGAAGAACTGCTTCATGCCTTTTACTCTGAGACGATAAATGACCGAGACACGGAGAAGATGGGTGTCTCCCTCCGAGAGCTATTAGGGGAATGAGCAAACGTTTTTACAGGAGGGGGTTCTGGATGACCCCGTATAAAAACTATCAATGCGCTAATTGTGGTGTCAAGTTCAGCTCCAGCTATCCTCGCTTCGTGAAATGCTGCCCCAGCTGCGGGGCCGAGTTCTTCGGATACGTGGAGAAATAGCTACTGGGAGGCTATAGGAACCGGCATAAAAGAAAGGATTAGGACGATAAGCGCTGCCAAGGCATAGATCTTATGCCTTGTTTCAAGCTCTGAGACATCATCCAGGGGTCCTGGATGCTCCATCTTTGTTAGGAAAACTGCCATGAATACCCAGACGATGTACCCCGGCCAAAACATGCCTAGGAAAAGCAGGACCAGCGCCACACCGTAGTATATTTTTTTGTAGTGCATTGGAAAAAGCCCCCTTACAATGTGGCCTCCATCGAGCTGCCCCATGGGAAGCAAGTTTAAAGACGTAACGAAAAGACCGGCCCAGCCGGCTATCGCAAGGGGATGGGGTATTATTATGCTGTCCGGCGGGATTTCACCTATGACAACATATGCCAGGGCCTGAAGGATCAGGGGCATGGAGAATAAGATGCCACTGTACTGAGTCTTATCGAGAGGGGCAACCGTGGATAATTTTAAACCGACTATGACTATCGGAAGGGCTACGATAAACCCTGCTATAGGCCCTGCGACACCTACCTCCAGGAGAGATTTTCTGTTTGTAACAGGCGAGTTTATAGAGATAACAGCGCCGAAGGTGCCGAATGGAAACGGTGGCGGAACAGGGATAAAATACGGCAGCGTTGCCTGGATGCCATGCTTTCTGGCGGTTAATGCGTGTCCCAGCTCATGCAACCCAAGGATGCCCATGAGGGAGAGAGCGAACACGACGCTCAGGAAGATGTCCCTGTTGGCCCACCATATATAGCCTGCGAGGGACATCGTGAATATGGTTGCGATAAGGAGAATTAGGTGCATCATTGGGCTGATCCCTTTTTTTATTTCCTTTTTTTTAGAAATTATTAATCTGTAACCATCCTTCCAGCGCCTATAATAGGGGACGTAATCCGTGTCTTCCAGATCCTTAAGGAGCATCGAGAAGGATTCCTCATGGGAGTATCTGGGCTCCACATCCATGGTCAGGACATCGTCTTTCCACCGGGAGCTATAAATCACAAAGCTTCTCTCAGCTATCAAGACCAGTTCATCTGAGAAAGGGGTTTCAAAGAGCATCAGAGCACCTCTATATATCCGCTGTCGGCGTTCAGCCTAATCCTTGTACCGCTGTCAATTACACCATAAGGGCTTTTTTCGAGAGAGTGGATCATTGGTATGTCTGAGATTATAGCGCCAACCGCCACTATCTCCTCCGCCTCAAGATTAACTATCCCCTTTGGGGCGGTTCCTTTTTTTTTCATCTGATACAGGACGTAGCTGCCCACGGTTGAGCCCTTGCCTCTGGGGAAAATAACGATTTTTCCCTTCAGACTTTTTCCCTCCAGTTCATGACCTCTTTCCACTACAACACCGCTCTCCGGATCAACGCCCCCCAGAAACGTTATAGGGTCCCTAGTTATAAGGGCAGCGCCCTCCACAATCCCCCCTGAAACTTTTTTACCGCGAATCTTTATCATTGGATGAGGCCTCGTCTTATGATGGTCTCTTTTCTTTCCAAGTCTTTAATGCATTCCCGTCTGGTGTTACCCGATCCTAGGACTGTGCATATGGGACTTCCTTTAGCTATTTTTTCACCATATCTGGGAACGTCCTTAACGAAAGCCAAGCTATCTAATCTGAACTGTAAATCATCGTCTGCAAACAAAATCTTTTTCCCCTGAAAGCCCCTGGAAGGCATCACGTCGACATCCCTGAGATCGTCCATGCAGGCCTTTACATGAAGGTCTATTAGATTGATCTTGAAGGCTCTTTCAAGAACCTCCATGGCCCCAGTCAACCTGGGGTTAACTTCCGTAACAACCGGCACTCCCCCACTAAGGATAAAGTCAACGGTATTGCTTCCCCTGAGCTTGAAGGCCTCGACGATTTTAATGGACAAGCGGGCAATTTGCTCCATCACTTCCCTCCGGGCATAGAGAGGCGCGATGTTTCCGACGTACCTGTATTTATTTTGACCGTCTCCGATGAGCTGCTCTGTGGCCCCTATGAAATAGCAACCATCCTTGGTTGCCAGCACCGTGGCAGAGGCAGGCACCCCTCTGACGAATTCCTGGACAAGGACCTCATCATCGAGTTCCGGCTCTTCATCAAGGATGCTGCGGTCATAGATAGCGTGCCCTCCGCCGCTCTTTATGGGCTTTATAACCATGGATGGGTTCTCTGAGAGAAGGGCCCTGGCTTCATCGCCCTTTACAACCTTGCTCTCAGGATGCGGTATGCCTATCCTCCTTAAGGTCTCAAAGAAGACATCCCAGTCCCTCACTTTCCTGAGGATCTTTGAGGAATTACCCAGGAGAATGCTCTCTTTCTCGAATATCTCAACCAGCTCTGGACGGTTCTCGAAGCCTGAACCGTAGACCACGTGGGTGTATCTGACATCCCTGCGGTGCTTAAAGAGATTATCTATAGTGTGCTCCTCATGGAAATCGTGGCTGAGGGAGTAATTACGACATATCTCCCTCTGATCGACGTCTCCGTAAAAATCCATGGAAACGAAATCGTATCCTGCCCTGTAGGCGGACTCTGCCATTGCCCTTGTGCTGGGTGCTATTAGAAGGAGCCTCATTTCAGCAGGTTCTCCAGAGAGTCGAACCTTACCTCTATATCAGAAAGATGAGAAGCATAAAAAGCGGCTTTAGCGGAGTTAACACCTATGGCTTCAATGCCCAAGTCCTCCAGGGGAGAAACAACCATGCATGTGTCTTTTATTATCCTGACCCTCCCTTTTTCCCGGAATAATCCGGCGTTCTGCCTCCCAGTGAATACCCATACATCTTTCCCCGGGTTTCGCCTAAGGACGCCGCCTATCTCCTGGAGGCTGCAGTGGGGGCAGCCTATGCACACGACGTCCACGTCCTCCGAGGTATTCAGTTCCTCATATGTCTCCCTCAGCTCTTCTTTGCCAAAGGAAACTGTCTCCTGTATTCCCTCATAGTCCAGAGAAAACATGTTTACCTTCCCCACACCCAGGCCGGCGGACAATGCCTTAAGCTCGTCAATTCCGGGTGAGATGCCCTCGAAAGCAGGTATTCCCTCATAGTGTTTCCCCACGTAATAGCCCATGGCGGAAAAATCCGCCTCAGACATCGGCTCTGTCTCAACCCTGACCCTGAAAGTGGGGACCCTGTTCTCATCGAGGTGAAGACCGTAGCAGGGGGCTTTACCCACCAGTGCACAGGCCAAGGCTAGGACTCCGCTCTCCCTATTGGTCCTTGCTCCAAGAACAGAGTTAGCAAAAACAACTGCGCTGGACTCCGCCCAACTTATTATTTCGTCTTTACCTGGGAGGTTGCCGGATAGATACGGTGTGCACGTGCAGGATGGAATGATATTCATCCTTGTGTACGCCTCAACTATGCCCAGTTGTTTCGAGGCAAAAGACTCCTCAAACCCTAGTTTGGCCCAATTCTCCAAGTCGATTCCTGTCGGGTTGAGGGTGGCTAAGACCCTTGCTCCCACCCCCGTATCGGCGAGTTCTCTAAGGAACTCCAAACCGGCCTCCCCTATCGTCTTATATGATACCCCTGACACGTGAACCCTTGATACTGGTACGAGCTTCTCAGCTCCCTTGATATCCCCCATAGCCACGAGGAGTTCCATGGCTTTCCGCATCCCTTCTCCCATCTCCCCATCAAGGATGGCTTCCTCTTCCCTGGTCAGGAACATGTTACCACCTATTGCTGTTGGCGTATTATATATTTCGGGTCTAAGTGAAGCTGAGCGCCAGAAACAGGATATAAATTCCTAGGAGTATAATGCCTTTTCTCCATCCTATATCTATGCCTTCCCTCATGAACAGCACTAGCAGTAGGGATAGCAGCAGCATTACAGGGAGAGCCATTTCCGAAATCTCGGGCTCAACCATTAAGGGGGACACCAGTGAAGCCGCGCCAAGAACTAGGAGGATGTTCATGATGTTGCTTCCCAGAACATTCCCCAGCATCAGGGTTGTGTAACCTTTTTTGGCTGCGACTATGGCTACGGCGAGCTCTGGAAGAGATGTCCCAACCGCCACCATGGTCATGCCGATAACCGCCTCCGGGACGCCTAGGAAGCGGGCTATGGCTACAGCAGAATTCACTAGGAGGGCGCTTCCTACTAGGACTCCCCCCAACCCTCCAACTAGGGCGAATACGCTCTTGGAGAGGCTGCCATGTATTATGGGTTCCCTGTGGTTTGCAGGATTCTTTAAGGCCCGGTATATATATGCCCCGAAGACCGCTACAAATACGAGACCCTCCCATCTCTGTATGTCTCTATTATGCAGGATAAAAATCGATGCAAAAATCATTATGCCCAGGCCGATCATTCCTTCCCGGAGCTCAATCTCCTTCCGCACCTTCACAGTTCCAACAAGACAGGATAGGCCCAACACCAGGGCTATATTCGTGATATTTGAGCCCACCGCGTTGCCCACTGCCACTCCGCTGTAACCTGCGAAGGCTGCGTAGACAGATGTGGCAAACTCCGGCAGGGAGGTCCCGAATCCCGCCACTATAACGCCTATTATGAACTTAGAGGCACCTAATCTACCCGCTATCTCCACCGAGCCCTCAGTGAACCACTCGCTGGTTCGATAAAGCAGGAATAGAGAGACGCCGAAGACTGCCAGGGCATATATGATCGAGGATGAGACTATAGACGTTAATAGGGATGACGGGTCTTCCATCGGACGACCCTATACCTCCCCACCATTTATATCTTTTCACGAATATTCTTATATCTCCTCAGGACAATTAAGGAGAGGTGATATCATGGATCCTAGGATTAAGAAGCTTGAGGCTGAAATCGAGAATTATGAGAAAGCCATTGCCAAAAGAAAGAAGGAAATAGAGCACTTCAAGAAAATAATCAAGGACAGGAAGAGCAAGCTCGCCGCGTTGAAGAAGCCTGCAAAAAAGCCGGCTCCTAAGAAAAAAGCCGCCAAGAAAAAGACCGCGACAAAGGCTAAATCAACGACCAAAAAGTCTAAGAAATAGTTTAAAGAGGGAGGGGGCCTACGGGACTAGAAAAATAAGCGCCCTGTCCCATAGGCGTTAGAAAATTAGTCACATGCTGCCTATTTATAGGTTACTCCATATTGGCTGTCTCGAAGTCCTTAAGCCTGTCAAGGGGCTTCGTGGCGTCGAGGCCCAGCTTTGTAGTGATAGCGTTTTTGTCTGCGCTGGGATCCAGTGAGGAGCCTTTTGCCCCCGGGAAAACGACTGCATCCTTCAATGCCTGGAAGCGGGTGGCGATGGCGAACTCAACCATCTCCGCATCGAACACGTCTATGTCCTCATCCACAACGACAACGTGCTTCATGCTTTTATGCGCCGCTAGAGCGGCGTGTATAGCCTTTCTGCCGTCGTTCTCCCTTTTTTTAACAATGGACACCGCGCCGTGGAGCCAGTTGCATCCCCCATTGGTGAGGCACACGTTTTTTACAGAGACCACCTTTTTCAGCTCCCCGTAGATCTTCGTCTCTGCAGGCATCCCCATAAACACCTTATGCTCTCGCCCCCCCGGGAGCAGGGCGTGATAGTATGGATTCTTCCTGTGGCTGATTTGTGTGACCTCTATAACGGGCTGTTTTCGCACTATATCGTATGTGCCTGTTATGTCCACGAAGGGTCCCTCATCCACTCTTTCCCGAGGCAGGATCCTGCCCTCGATAACTATCTCGGCGTTCTCAGGGACTGTGAGATCCACTGTTTCGCACTTTGCCAGCTTTAGCCCGCCATCAAGGAGGGAGTTGGCTAGTCCGAATTCATCGTATCCCTCCGGCGGAGAAAAACTTGCCGCATATAGAACCGCAGGGTGAACGCCGATAGCGATGGCCACTTCCAGGGGCTCTCCCTTTTCCTCTGCTCGCTGGTGGAACATATAGAGATGCCTCTCCACCAGCCTGATGGCCATCCTTCCCCCGTCTAGGACCATCAATCTGTGAACAGATACGTTCCTGCCGTACTCGGGGTCTTTCGCAACAACCACCGTTGCCGTAATATACTTCCCCCCATCACCCCTGAAGTGACGCAGAATAGGGAGGTCGTCAAGGCTTTTCGACTTCTCATCGAAGCATCTGCCGTGTTTTGCTGACTCTGGGGAAACGGGATTCTCTAGGGCATTGATGACTTTCTCGTTGTATTCCTCTTTTCCTGTATCCAGGGCACGGTATAGAGCATCCCTCGTGCTGCACAGGTTTCCAACTACCTTGAACTCGCTCCCTGAGACGTTTTCAAAGATTATGGGAAGATCTTGGTTCCTAAGGAGCACCTTCCCTATTTCGTACTCGGGGGATAATCTGTCCTCGACTTTTATTACCTTCTCTCCTTTGAGAAAGCTCCTCAGACTCGTCACCTGCCCCACCTCTTGTATAAGTCATTGTCCACCCCTAGGGAGTCGAGGATCTTGCCACCTATAAAATTCACCATATCCTCTATGTTTTTGGGGGAATGATAAAAAGCCGGCATGGCAGGCAGGATAACAGCGCCCATCTTGGACAGCCTTAGCATGTTCTCAAGGTGTATGGTGTTGAGGGGGGTTTCTCTGGGCACTAAGACAAGGCGCCTCTTCTCTTTTAGGGCCACATCCGCGCATCGCGTGATCAGGTTTACAGAAAAACCGTTGGCAATGGCCGACAGCGTTTTCATAGAGCACGGCACCACCACCATAGCATCGAAGGCATGTGATCCGCTGGCTAGAGGGGCCTCGATTTCGTCTTCTCCATAGCATTTTTCCGGCCGATTAACCTTTTCGTGCCTCAGGATGAGCTCTGCAGCCCTGGATATGATGCATGGAGCCTCAATTCCCCGGTCCCGGAGGGCATGGAGGAGCCTTACTCCGTAAACAACTCCTGAGGCCCCTGTTATCGCTACGACCACCCTCATGGTGCTTAATTTTCTGAGAAACCTTTTATATTTATTGGAGACAATGGATATGGCACAGGTAGATATGAATGAGCCTAGGCATATCTGAATTTCTCAATGCCGCTGGAAAAAAGGCGGGGAAGTCCCTTATATTATACATCATCCTAGGCCTGCTCGCTGGGAGCTATCTTGCTGACAATGTTTTTCCTCAACCCGCTATTGGTGTTATCAAGATAAGCGGAGCTATTGTGGATGAGGGCAGCTTTGGCAGGATAACCACCTCAGAAGACGTCATCACCATGCTTAGATACGCGGATGAAAACAACCGAATAAAAGCAGTGGTCCTGGACATCAACAGCCCGGGAGGCCTTGCTTCCGCGAGCGAGGAGGTCTACATCGATGTCCTGAGACTGAAGCAGCGTAAACCTGTTGTTGCCAGTATAGGCAGCATCGGTGCAAGCGGAGCTTACTACATCGCCGTGGCATCCGATTATATCTACGCCTCCCCCACCTCCATAGTCGGGAGCATCGGAGTGATAACGAGGTTACCCTCCCCTGGTGCCGTAGATGAGAGAACCCTGACCTCGGGGCCGTTCAAAGAAACCGGTGGAACAAAGATGGAGTGGGTTTATCAGAGCAAGCTAGTGGCAGCGACCTTTCAGCAGGCAGTTCTTGATCAGAGGGGAGAAAAAATCAACATGAGCGAAGACGAGTTTAAAAGTGCCAGGATATACGTTGGCACAGTGGGGCTTAAAAAAGGCTTAGTAGATGAAATAGGCTCTATCAGCGACGCCATTGACAGAGCCGCGAGGATGGCGGGGATAAAGAAATACGAAGTGATAGACATTAACAAAGAACTAAATCTCACCAAGTCCTTATTCCCCTTCTTCGTTAACACCACTGAAGTTATGCCAGAGACCAACACCGCCCCTGTGAATTATTATATATATCTGGAGACTGGACAATGAACCGGTTCCTTGTGCTGATCATCGCCGCCGCCCTTGTAATGGGTGTGAAGTTTGCAACCCAGTATGGTGGATATTACCCACCAGAACCGCCTGAGCCGTATCAACTAGAGAACCTCACAATGCCAGTGTTAGAGCCTACGCCTTACGAGGATGTCTATAACCTGACATCTGGAGGAGTCGTCCTCCTCGACATGGCACATAAAAACAGCTTCAACCTAGATGAGATAAGCCTTCTTTTAACGAGGGTTGCCGCGAGGAATTACACCGTTAAGTACCTCCTTGATAAGGGGGAGATGAATAAAACCCTCGAATCTGCCAGCACGTTTGTCGTGATCGCTCCAGGTGAGAAATATACAGAGAAAGAAGTTAACCTGGTGGAGGAGTTCGTGAAGGACAACGGAACTCTACTGCTCATCGATGACCCAAGCAGGAATAGCGTTATCAATATACTGTCTCTGCGTTTCGGGATAATCTTTAACCGTGACTATTTGTACAATATTTTTGAACATGACGGCAACTACCGCTACGTGATTTTCGAGAAATTCGGGGAAAGCAACTTGACCAGGGGCCTCAACAAAGTGGTCCTCTACGTGGCAGAGTCCATAACAGGGGGAGCCGAGGAATTGTTTATACCGGACGAGAATACTACCAGCTCATACGGTGGGAAAGCCCTTTCACCTGTGGTGCAGAAAGACAGCATCCTGGCCGTAGGGGATATAACCTTCTTGACACCCAGATATAACTTGGCCCATGACAACAATCGCTTCATCTCAAACATAGCCGATTTCATAACCAGCTCCACCAGGGATGTCTCTCCTGAAGAAAAAGAGGAGAAGAAAGAAGAGGCGAAACCACCGGCTAATCAGACCGCCTAATATACTTACAGAATCAGCTGTGTTCCCTTGTTTTTCTTGGCAGTTAGACTTTCTTGTTTCTCTATGTCCTCCAGGAAGCTCTGAGTGATGCGCAGTGTCTGCTTCCTATCGGTGCCTGCGATGACCAAGACTTTGCCCCTCCCCGTTATAGACAGTGGATCGGTCTCGTATAGCTTGATCACTCCTTTATATGGTTCGCCGTTGATGAGCCACGGCTCGTTACTAGCCTCCCGGGTGAAGAACACATCTATGCCAATCTCGGCTGAGTAGGGATTGGAAACATGCCCCCCTATGAATATCTTCGGCCTATCCTCGTCCCGGATCCTGTCGAAGTCAGAAACAAGCTTTACATCTACACTGTAGCTCCTGTTCAGGAACCACTCTCTGATAAGGATTGCCGCTTCCCAATCCTCCGAGACGTTTAAATCCGGCACAAGGATCAGGGTATTATACCTGAATATTTCTTTGAAGTATGCCAAGTCGCTTGTATTAACAGAAATGCCGCCGCCTCCGCCTCCACCGCCTGAGGCAGCAGCCGCTATCGTCGTGGGCGTGCTGCCGCTTATGCCGTAGATGCTGAAATGGCTTACATTGACGTAGACATAGTTACCTGTGGTATTGACTCCTGAATCGTACACGTAGGGGCCGCCGAGGGCTGTGAGATTCGTTCCGTCAATCAAACGAGTCCATTTTTTGGCGCTTGGATTCCACCAGTACAGCCTTAAAGTGGACTCGTCGAGACCGGTTACATCTGAGTCAGTATAGTTAAACCTTATGTAAGCCCAGGTAAGGTTCCCGCTGGTGGCGTTTAGGTTATCGCTAACATTTATCTCCATATATCGCTGCACCGCCAAAGACACATTCACCCCTGGGGGAGGGGCGGCGTATGAAGAAACATTTACATTGCCCACCAAGGCCCTTGTAGTGGATAGGTTAATATAGACCAGAGAAGTTGTAACATTGCCCCAGCTGCCGCTGGCATTCACCACTTTGCTGACAGACTCGTTGATGAAGTCGAGAGAGAACGACACATTGGTGATGTTTAAGTTGCCTGCGCTGTCGTTGGAGAAGACAACGATGTCGTGGGTGCCGTTGCTTAATCCTGTAATCCAGACTGGACCCGTATAGCTTTTATTGGCGCCGGCATCAACGCTGTAGACAGTGGCATTAACGCCTGTGGAATCGGTGATGGACAGATTAAGGAACACCGATGAATTGTAGTAGGTGATATCCCTCGGCGAATTAAAATACACATTCGGTGCTGAGACGTCCACCGTGAAATAAACTTTCGTGGAGTTCAAGTTTCCAGCAGAATCGTTGGCATAGACAGAAATACTGTGGGTTCCTTCTGATAGCGTTGACAGGTTCAGGGAAAGATTAGAAACTCCTTTAACAGGGGTACTGTTTGAGGCGTCATCGAGGCTGTACCATGTGTAGTTAACAACCTCATTGAACGTGGCGTTTAATAGAGGAGTCTGATCAGCCAGGGTGGCATTAGTAGGTGAATGTATTGTTATAAGGGGTGGTGATGTATCTTTTTCTCCCAGGGGGGCGAAGACGCTGAAATCTGTTACGTTGGCATAAACGAAGTTGTTATCTTCATTCACACCACTTCCCGTTATATTCATCCAGCTTCCATTGTACCTGTACAATCTAAGGGTAGATTCCTCCACTGACAGCACATCGAAATCAGCATAGGTGATGTTCATGTAAATCCATGCCGAGGTGGCGTTGGTGATGTTCAGGTATTTACCGATGTTGTATAGGCCATCGGGATCGTTTATAGAGGACGAAAACGCGCTTACTTTGATATCTCCGGAGTAGGTAAAATTCGCCTTTGTATTGTTGAAGAAGTTGGTGGACAGGGTGTTAGAATAGGAACCTACAGAAACGAAATCAAAGGAGTTACTGCTCAGGTTGTTGTAAACGAGGGTGTTATTAAAAGATGATCTGAGAAGAACGCCATAGTAATTATTGGCAACACTCACATTTTGTATTTTTGAGTTGTTGGTGTAGGCAAAGAAGACGCCCTGATAATTCCTCGAGAGGCTCAGGTTTTTAACAGTGACATTGGTGGAGTTAATAATGCCCACGTATCCCGCATCAGTTGGAACCTCCTGGTTCTGTATGTTTACCCTGTAATACACTGGCTTACCGTCGACAGTGTTGCTGGAGTCTATATCATGGATTAGATAGTTGATCGGGGAGGCATTTATCCCAAAGTTATAGGTGTTGTTTACGAGGGTGTTATTCCTCATAGTGATGTTTCTGGACAGCTCCAGATATATTCCTCTCTTGGTGTTTGCTGCAATGGTGTTGTTTATCAGAGTGGTATTGCTCGAGAAGTACAGGTAGATACCGTCCTCTGTATTTGAGCTGATGCTGTTATTCAGAATGGAGCTGTCGCTTGATCCATATAGGAAAATGCCGTAGTAATTTCCCGTTAGGTTACTGTTGGATATGCTGGCATTACTCGCACCATTGAGATATATTCCTGCTTTACCGTTTGTTGCCCCCGTAATAGTTAAATCCTTGATGGTGACATTACTGGATGTTATATTGAAAACATGCCTCGATGCATTAAGGGCTCTAATTTTCACGGATGAGCTGTTAACCCCCACCACGCTTACTGACTTGTTCACGTCAACGTTATCTGATAAGTTGCCCTTGTAGATGAGGATAGTGTCTCCCGCGGTTGCGTTGTTAATTGCCTCTTGAAGGCCTGTGTAGAATGCACCGGTGTTGTTGTTTTTGACTATTGCGAAGGTAAAGTAGACAGTGGAGGAATTCATGTTGCCTCTGCTGTCATTCGCATAGACAGTTAGATTGTTAGGCCCTAAAGTGGCGACTATTGTGGTGTTCGGTGTGAAGGTCGTGTTTGGACCGGAGTTGAGGCTGTACCACCACGTGCTGATATTCTCATCGGCAGTGACGTTTAGATGTACAGCCTGACTCGTATACGTGGTGTTGGCTGGGGACAATATCGTTATCTTTGGTGGAGTTGTATCCTGAGGGATGCCTAATATCAGAGAGTAGGTTTGATTTGGATAGGGAACTGTTGTGCCATTTATTCTAATGCTCCAGTTGCCTCCAGCGGGAGAGGCGACGTATACCTGCTCAACGTTGTTGGTTTTATCTACGCCTGTTGTGGCGTTTGCAGATGGATTTCCCGGATCAAGAACCCAGGGATAGTATCTCGTGCCGTTTGGCGCGGTGACGACAAGGTCCAGATCATTCACTAATGTTTTAGCCGCGTTGGGGGTTCCCGGATAATCATCCCACACAAGAGTTATTTTTAAATCTGAGGAGCCGTTGAGAACCGTTACGGAATACTCGTCGTAATCTCCCTGGGCTGTTATGTTGCCCTCCCGAATAATGTCGTTACTTGAGGTGTCGTCTCTGACCACATCAATGGCCGCCGTTACATTGATCAATCCCCATCCAAAGGTGTAATCAGGGCCGGTATTGTTCAGATCCACTGCGGTGTGGATTAAAAGGGCTTTAATGGTAGAGGGCAGAGGATCACTATTCCCATGGGTGGACCGGTAATCCTGGTACAGCAGGGCTGCCGCTCCTGATACAGCTGGAGCCGCCATAGATGTGCCAGCACCTACTGCATAGGTGTTCGGTGGATAAGTGGATTTTATGCCTCCATCTCCTCCGACCTCGTCTCCCGGTGCTGTAAGGTCTGGTTTAATTCTGCCGTCATCAGTCGGGCCGCGGCTGCTGAAAACAGCATGGCCGTTGGTATCTGAATAAGATGCCCCCACGCTGATGGTGTTCTTGGCGGTTCCCCCAGGAGCAGTTGTCTGATTCCAAGGATAGGGAGGACAGTCGCCGTCATCTTCTTCATTTCCCGCTGCAAAAACAACTGTGATCCTCTTCCCCAGGCGCCCTCTGACTATGTCGTCATATCTCTGGCTCCAGGAGTCATAGTCTCCGTGATCTGCGCAATTACCATTTGTGTAACTTACAGCCCATCCCCAGGAATTTTGAGATATCACAGCGCTGTAGTTGACAATAGAGTCATTAGTTTCGGAATCCAGTTCTGTGAGGCTGTTTGGCCATAGGTACGACACTAGGGTGGCGTTTGGAGCAACCCCTCTGTATGTCCCACCGCTGAGATTTCCATTGCCGATTAGGGTGCCGGCCACATGAGTGGCGTGACCACTAACGCTTACACCTGTGTCCCTTACTGTAACCCTTCCAAGCAGGTCGCTGTGATTGGCCTGCACCACTCCATTGTCCCATTCAGCCACTACAACGCCTGTTCCGTTCAGATTGTAGGGAGATGCCTGCGCATTATCGGCGCCGATGGCAGCTCTTAGGCCATTGTTTAAAGGGGTTCTAGGTGGAGGAGGTTCCTCTATCCACTGAACTATGTCCTCTTTCGCCAGGTCATTGATGCGGTCTTCATTTAGTGTTAAACTCCAGCGATTTTCATCAATATGCTCCGTCGTGTTCCCATATTTCTCTAGGATGTCTCTGGCTGTATCTGTTTCGACATCAGAGAAAATTATAACACTGATATTTACAGAGCCGTCAGTGTTTCTTGACCTTTTGGCCACGCCTCCTTTTAGAATGGATGGGGATATTTTATCCTCCGGCTTCAGCGTCCCAACCCACCTGATATTAGATATAAAGACAGCCTGGCTCATCTTGTTTTGATCGACAGACGCCAGCCACGCGTTGTTGGGTATGTACGAGAGAAGTTTTATGCCAAGCCGCCTAAGCTCCGCTCTTTCGTTTTTATCAGGGATCTGTTTGAACTGGATAAGAACATGTATTCTCGAATCAGCACTCCTCCGCTGTGACGAGAACCTCTGCCCGAGCACTGCTCTCAAATCAGCTTTAGGTTTAAATTTTCTTGATTTAAGATGTATTTGATAGGGATCCTCTACACTCTTCAGCGAGCTGACCCTGGATTTATTCACCTGGTCCCTCGATAATGGCGGCGCAGAATCACCAACGGGCACAAGGAATGAGAAGATGATTGCTATAATCAGGATTTTAGTGATCATCTCTGCTCAGTCCTTGCAAGTACGTTCATACCGTTTTCTCACCACGATTTTCCTGTGTCGATTGAGTTGAATAGTGTATTTACATAATAAGCTTAATCTATAGTTGTGTGAGATGTATTTATGTTTGGGAATGCTGCCCGGTTTCTCGAGTTGCCTGTGAAGCGCGCAGGAAGTGGATGGAGGAGAGCCTAGGATGAAGAAAGTGCTTGTCATCTCCGCCGCTTTTCTGGCTCTGGGGGGATTGATGTGGCACTTTTTTCATAAAGAAGAGACAGAATCTTTCTCCGCGGTTAAGACTGAGCGTATCAAGGAACCTGAAGCAAACGTAGCAGTCGTGGCTCAGGGACTTGAGATTCCATGGAGCCTTGATTTTCTTCCGGATGGGAGCATGGTTGTGACTGAGCGCCCTGGAAGAGTGAGAATCGTCTCGCCCATAGAGGAGCTACTGCCTGAGCCAGCCCTCAGACTGAAGGACGTTGCTCACGTAGGAGAGGGTGGCCTTCTGGGAATAGCGGTTCATCCGGAGTTCGAGTCTAACGGCTTCATTTACCTGTATTACACTTATCGACGCGAGGGAGAGCTGGCTAATAAAGTTGTGCGATACAGGATGAATGGCAACATCCTGACCATGGACAGGGTTATTCTCGACGGTATTCCCGGTGCCTCTATCCATAACGGTGGAAGAATAAAATTCGGGCCGGACGGCATGCTTTACGTCGCTACAGGCGACGCAGCCAGGCCGAGGCTTTCCCAGGATTTAAACTCCCTTGCCGGTAAGATTCTCAGAGTAAGAGATGACGGCACCGTCCCTGAGGACAACCCTTTTCCCGGTTCTCTGGTTTACTCCTTCGGCCACAGGAACCCTCAGGGTCTAACATGGGACTATAATAAGGTGTTATGGGCAACCGAACACGGATCACGAGGGACCGACGAGGTCAATATTATCGTGGCTGGCAAAAACTACGGGTGGCCCATGATAAGGGGAAGCGAAGCAATGGGTGAGATGATGCGCCCAATCCTTCACAGCGGTGAAACAACATGGGCTCCCAGCGGAGCTGCCTTCTATAACGGCTCCATTTTCTTCACCGGGCTCAGGGGACAGGCTCTCTTTGAAGTTGCCCTCAAAAGCGGCAAACCTAGGC
>JALUUU010000242.1 GCA_027021185.1 archaeon
TTCGACGGAGAGGAATTGACTCAATTAGTGCCTCAGCCAGGATTATTCAGGGCATGGGTAGAGAGCATATACTGGGACAGACATAATGAATATTGGTTGATAGCGTACAGAGTCGGTAACGAGAGCAAC
Source organism: archaeon (assembly GCA_027021185.1). Taxonomy (GTDB): domain Archaea; phylum Hydrothermarchaeota; class Hydrothermarchaeia; order Hydrothermarchaeales; family JALUUU01; genus JALUUU01. The sequence goes on from JALUUU010000242.1 coordinate 130, forward strand.
CCCCTCGGGGAGTCCTACATCGAGGTATACAGGTTCAACGGCAGCTCCCTGGAATACATGGGCAGCCCTAACATGTGGGGGGTTAACAGGATAGCTGGTAACGGGGAGTACTGGCTGCTAGGAGGATACGAGGGAAAGCTGGTGAAGTTCGATGGGAAAGCGTTCACTGACCTATCTAAGAAGGCAAATTTCTCGAAGTCCTCCATTATCAGAGACCTGGACTGGAGCCCGGACGGTTACTGGATCATCGTAGGAAGTGATGGGGTTCTGAGGTATGACGGCTCGGAATTCCGAGACCTCACCGAGGAGGCAGGCTTGAAGGACGCGTATATCCAGGATCTCGCCTTTAACGGGAGCCACTGGCTCATCACCGGATACGAAGCCGGAGGTGAAAGACCGGGTAAAAAGAAAGTCGTCGTATACGACGGGGAGAGCTTCGTAGACCTCACCGATGAAGCAGGCTTAGAAGGCATACCTTACCATGCTGTGTGGACGGGCAATAGGTGGGTTATCGGAGCCCGCTCCCCCTACATCGGAACAGGGTTTCTCACTTACGATGGCGTGATGTTCAATGAGATCGAGGAGTTCAGAGGCCTTCCTACATGGTTTGCCGGGGAAGGTGGGAAATTGCTCTTCGCCGGTCAGGACAGGCTCGTGTTCTACGACGGCCAAGGCCTTAAAGACCTCACCGTAAAGGCAGGGTTTGCGAGGATAACCGATGTCAAATGGAACCCGCGAGGGAGATATTGGCTTATCGCCGCCTCTAACGACGACGGATCTGCGGGAGCGCTTATGCGGTACGATGGCACTACGTCTAAGGAGGTCTTCAGCGGCGGCGGCATGACCTCCCTGGGATGGAACGGTGATTACTGGTTGATAGGGGGCTATGGAGGCAGGCTCATGCGCTATGACGGGGAAAAGCTGAAGAACCTCTCTGGGAATGCGGGCTTAGGAGAGGGCTATGTGAGCGCCATCGAATGGAGCCTTAGCGAGGGGTACTGGTTGATCGGTTTAAACGGAGACGTGTCAAAGGCCTTGATTAGGTATGATGGCGAGGATTTCACGGATCTAACGGCGCAGTCAGGACTGAGGCGGGTCTATCACATCGCTTGGGGCGATAGGGTTTGGTTGATAAGCGGGGAGCTACGCCTGGAAAAAGACAAAGGCCCGGGACATGTCTTATCGTATGATGGCCGCTCCTTCACGGACGTTACGAAAGCAGTAGGCTTTGAAAGGGAGGGGAGCAGGCGCAACATAATCACCTTCGACTATGATTCTGATGGGGGGTACTGGCTTATAGGGGGGAGCGCTGGTGAAATGCATCCCAGCACGCAGTTTCCAGTGTTGCTCCGCTATGGCGGGAATACTTCAAGGAGACTGGTGGATGAGCTTGGCCGAGAAATAGGTGACATAGAAAACAACCGCGTATACACCGTTAAATGGAACGGGGATTACTGGTTGATATATACAGCAAGAGGAAAGCTCCTTAGGTACGACGGCAAAACTTTTCATGACCTAACCACGGAAGAGACCCGGTGGCTCAGACACGAGCCAAACGCCATTGACTGGAACGGGAAATACTGGTTGATCGGGGGGAGGAACGGAAGGCTGCTCAGATACGATGGAGAAGAGTTCCACAGAGTAGACGGGGCAGAATCGGTATTAACACCGCCTAGCCGCGTAGTATCAGTTTTAAATCAGGGAACAGAAGAAACACCGCCGAAACCATCAACCCTAGAGACGCGTCGAGGAGTGTGCGGGCCCTCTGTGATAATTCTCCTAGCCCTACTACTCACTCTTTTTCCACGACGCCTAGCGAGGTGATGGTTAGTAATAGATGGGAGATGGCTCCTCTTACGTAACGTCCTTCTCTTAGGGGATCCTTACCTGCATACGATTGGGTTACATGGGGCCGAAAGGCATGTCTTGAGGGACGGCCCAATGCTCCCCCCAATGGCAGGTATTACCTGGCCGAGCTTCACCACCTCTTTCGGCAGCGATGCAGTGGTTTTCTGTGGTTGTGACTCACCAAGACATCCCGTCAGTAGCAATATCCCTAAGAAGAAAAAAATATCTCCTCATGACCATTCCCACTTAAGCAGCATTTATCTCACCTCTTACCCAAAAAATTTCAAGACTCTTTTAGTTTCATGCTTTATAGGAATCTATTTAGGAAAGGAGTATTACAACTGGGCGATTAGTAGGAAACAGTATGAAATTACCTAATTACCATAAATAAGGGCATAAAAAAATCGCCTTTTGTAAAAGGAGATTATGATTGTCTAGATCTCGGCCAAAAAACAACCGAATTCTCATACTATCCATCTCGTTAAGGTTCCGAAGGGAATTTAATATGGAAACGTCTTTAAATCGGATGGGGAAAGCGAGAAATATTCATGCTCTTAAGCATTGCCTCAACACCCTGTAATAGGATTGTGGTATGTATTCTTTTTATCTCTCTTCCACTAGGCGTTTTAAGGCAGGGATAGTAATTTAAATACTTGCGGATGAATAATTATGAGTAAAAGGAGGTGAGATTTTTGGCTATTACCATTGAAAAACTAGTTGAGCTCCTTAACGGCGACCTGTCATGGGAGTATACCGCCATGGTTCAGTATGTCCAGCACAGCGGTGTTATGAAGGGTGCCAAATACGGTGACATCATTAAGGAAATAAAAATCCATGCCCAGGAGGAACTCCAGCACGCATTGATCCTGGTGGACCAGATAGGCTACTTGGGGGGAGTGCCCACCGCCAAGGTGTACGAAGCTGCTGTTTCTGGGGATAATAAAGAAATGCTCAGACAGGACCTTGCCGGTGAGGAAGACGCCATAAGGCGTTACAAGGAAAGGATTGGCCAGGCGGAGGAACTGAAGGAACTTGCCCTGGCTCAGAAGCTCAGGGAGATTCTGTCCATGGAGCAGGAGCACGCCATGGACCTCAAAAACGCCCTGGGAGAATAAAATAAAAAACACGGGGGAGCTGCCAAGTTCAGATTAACATTCCTCAGTCTTCAGATAGGACTGACTCGGCTATGCTTTGGCCGAAATCATAGCACTCCCTTAGTTCCTTTTTTCCTGGAACGTATTTTATCTCTAGGCTGGGCAGCACCTCAAACCTCATCTTCTTAAGCTCTTGGTTTATTGCTCTAGCTGCGCCTTTTCCCCAGCCATAGCTTCCGAAGGCGGCGGCCTTTTTATTTGGGGGCCTAATGCCCTTTAGAAAAGTGAGAAAGCCCCCCACAGTGGGATACATGCCCATGTTGAGGGTTGGCGATCCAACAACTATGACCCTTGAGTCTACGATTTCTTTGATTATCTCTCCCCAGTCACTGTTGCGCAGGTTAAAAAGCCTGACTTCAACACCCTTGTCTGCTATTCCCCGGGTTATCTCCCCTGCCATTATCTCTGTGCTACGCCACATGGTATCAAAGACCACCGTTACTTTGTGCCTTGACTCCCCTCTGCTCCACTTATCATATGCCTCCAAGATCGTCTCCGGCCGCCTCCATATCACTCCATGGGCCGGAGCCACCATGTCTATGGGAATATCCATGCTCTTTAGTTCTTTCAGCTTCTTCTGAACGAGAGAAGAGTAAACGCTGACTATGACCGCGAAGTACTTCGTCGCCTCCTCGAGGGCTACGGGGCCAACCTCATCATCGAAGCGATGATATGTGGCTATATGTCCTGCAAAGGCGTCGTTGGGCATCAGGATTTTATCTTCTTTGAGGTACGTGAACATGCTGTCGGGCCAGTGCAGCATAGCCGCCTCTATGAACATGAGGGTTTTGTCACCAAGGCTGAGGGTATCTCCCGTTTTAACTATACGGGCATCCCAGTCCTGCTGGAAATGAAGCATTAATCCCTCTTTACCCGCCTTTGAAGCGATTACCTCTGCATTTTCCGCTACCTCCATAAGCTTGGGCATAGCACCGCTGTGATCCAGCTCTATGTGGTTACAAATGACATAATCGATTTCTGAGGGATCGATAATCTCTTCAATCCTTTTCAGCATCTCCCTTTCAAATCCTGGTTTAACGGTGTCTACGAGAGCGATCTTGTCCGACACAATAAGATAGGCATTGTATGTTGTTCCCCTGTGAGTATTGTAGGATCCGCAGAACCTTATGTTCCAGTCTATCGCCCCCACCCAGTATACGCCTTTAGCTAGCTCCACTTTCATGTTAACAACCCATTATGATTTTTTTGATAAAGACTCTTTATATTTTTCGCATTTCCTATTTTTTCTTGAATACCAGCCAGTTCTTACCGTCTTTTAAGCGTATCAAGATATAAGTGCCTTTAAGTTTCTCCCCTTTAAGCCTCACAACCAACTCTCTCTCGGTAACCTTCTCTGGAATAAAAAACCCCTTATCCCATATTTTAACCACTCCAGCGCCGTATTCTCCTTCAGGAATCACCCCGGCGAAGTCTGCGTATTCAATGGGATGATCTTCTGTCGCCACCGCCAAACGCTTAATTCCTGCTTTCAGAGGCATCCCTTTGGGAACAGCCCAGCTCCTCAAGACCCCACCCATCTCGAGTCTGAAATCATAGTGAAGATGCTTAGCGTGATGCTCGTGAACAACGAATATGCGGGTCTTTCTCTCCCCAGGCATATGGAGTACCTATTTCTTCTTCATAATAATTTTACTCTCTTAGAAAAAAAGAGAGTTTCAAGATTATCTATTTATTTTTTACTTTAAGAGAAAGTGAAGGCGCTTGGACAGAGATGCCGTAATACACAGGTGCCGCATCTGGGCTTTTTAGCCTTGCAGACTCTGCGACCGTGGAAAATGAGGAGATGAGATAGATTAGACCATTCCTCCCTAGGAGTTATAGCCATTAGGTCTTTTTCTATCTTCTCCGGACGTGTGTGCTTTGTTAGCTTCAGGCGCTGTGTCAGTCTGCTTACATGGGTGTCCACTGCAATGCCCTCCAATACATTGAAGGCGTTGGATAGCACCACGTTGGCTGTTTTCCTCGCCACCCCTGGGAGGGTAATTAAATCCTCCATGGAGTCCGGCACTCTGGAGGAATGCTTCTTCACCAGGATAGAGCAGGCTTTCTTTATATTCTTCGCTTTGCTGCGGTAGAGTCCTAGACTGCGGAGGTCTTCCTGCAACTCTTTAACGTCTACCCTAGAATAGTCCTCAGGGGTACTATATTTCTTGAACAACTCTTTTGTCACCTTGTTAACCTGCTTGTCTGTGCATCTTGCGCTGAGGATGGTAGCTATCAAAAGCTCAAGGGGATTGTTAAACCTAAGCGCCGTTCTGGGATTAGGATACTCCCTCTTGAGAAGCTCAAGTATTTTCCGCACTCTCTCTTTATCATCCATGCTGTACCTCAATTTTCTATATTTTTGGACGGGAAAAATAATATTAATACTAACCACTAAGAGGTAATAATAATATGCCTGACAAAGCCAAGTCCAAGGATGAGATGTCTAAGTACCTGCTGAATAGGGTCAGGGACCTTGAGCGGGAGTGCCTCCAGCTCTCCAACGAAAACAACAGGATACGGCAGGGGTATTCTCAGCGGATACGCTGGCTAGAGGATAAGAAACGCAGCCTAGAAAGCGAGAAACTCGCATTGGATCGAGAGGTCAGAAGGCTTCGGAGTGAGTTGGAAAGGCTGAAGACCATGCCCCTGATAATCGGCACCGTAGTGGATGTGCTCCCCAACGGCAAAGTAGTGGTGAAGAGCAGCACAGGTCCTCAGTTCGTGGTTAATACATCGCAATTCATCGATAAGGGATCCCTAACGCCCGGATCAAGGGTGGCTATGAACCAGCAGTCCTTCGCCGTTGTAGAG
>JALUUU010000243.1 GCA_027021185.1 archaeon
TACATCGTGGCTTCGAGGGATGCCCTGGCCCTTGATCTAGGGGTCTGCGGGCTCCTGGGATTGGGGAGGGAGGAGGTGGGGCACCTTGAACAGGCGGCGAGGCATTTTCCGGTGGATTACGAGGTCAGGGGGATGTCCTCGATCTCGGGGGCTTCGAGGTGCCGGAGGTGGGGAGGCTTGAGAAATTTGGGGCCCTGCTGCAGCACTACGCCGTAACGAGGTATGCCCTCAGGCAGCCCTACATCAGAAAGGCGGCGAAGAAGGTGAAGACCCTGGCGGGGAGGCTTTGACGGCGTTAGCGTTATTAAGGGGGCTAAAGGAGCTTGGAAATACGGGGGGTGGATTAGGGCTCCTTGAGAAGAGCGCTCCCTACTAGGACGCTCGTTTTTGCGTTTGAATATGGTGCCTGGGCGGTTCTGGGCAGCTATCTGCTGGCCTTCTCCATTTTAGTCTTAATCGCTATATAGTCATGGGCGCTGAGGCGGTAGCCGTCGCTAATTATTTGATGGAGTATTTTTAAGCCTTCCTGGAGGTTGATTACGCTATTTCCTGTGGCCAGGATCAGGAGGTACGTGATCGGGATGGGCTTTAACTCTAAAATCCTTGCCGCCTCTGAGGCAAGCCTGTCGTCGATGAGAACTTTATCGATGCCCAGCTGCTTTGCCAGGGAGATTGCTTCAATTTCGCCTTTGCCGAGGCCCGTGGATTTGAGCTTTTTCTTTATCTTTTTTCCAGCGTCGTTCAGGGGCTTTATAACTAGGAAGCCTTCCTCCACCAATCTTTCTAGGAGAAGCGCATCTTGCTTGCCCAACTCCCTGCCTCTTACAATGCTTACCTGATGTACGGAAGGCGGGAGGTATATGGTTTTGAATAATTTCTTTAAGAGCCGTATAAATCCCGGGTTTTTTGCAGGGTATATCAAGGCGCTTGTATCCGCGACGACCTGCAAGTTTACACCCCGAAGTCCTCTGTGAATCTCTCTTCAATGGCCTTTCTATCGATTTTGATGGTAATCCCCTCCCTATCCAGGATATCGTACATTTCCCAGATAGACACTCCTGCCACTTCCGCAGCCCTGCCTATCGACATCTCACCCCGTCGATACCCCTCAACGGCTTTTTTCCTGAAGTACTCCCTTGAGCCTAAGTCTATTATTTTCCTGAGCACAGAGGACCTGTCTGTTCTCTCCATCTTGGCGATTTTGTCCAATATTTTAAACTGATCTTTAGTTATCCTCCCTGAAATGTGGGTAGTCATTTTTTCTCACCGTAACACAATATGATATTTTGTGCAATATAAACATGTCGGAGACTCATAGCATCTCAGGCCGCGAGTTCATAATCCTGGGCATGCCCCCTGGGAGGGAGGCGGTGAATGTCCTGGGGGCTGTGCTGAACAGGGCGGAGAACGGGGAGGAATGGATAGAGGAGATAGAAAGGGTGCTTGAGACGAGGGTGGTGGTTATACCTGAGAGCAGGGTGGTGAAGGAGGCCTATGAGATGGGGGAGTGCTTTGTAGTTGTAGCGATGGAGAGCGAGCCCTCGAGGGAGGTCATGGCACTTGCAGAGAAGCTGGTGAGGATAGAGTAGATGGAGGAGGCAGGGAAAGAGATAGGAGTGGAAAGGGAAGCATGAGGCAGAGGAGAGGGAGAGGAGGAGCGAAGGCGGGGGGGTTTCTTGAAACGCTGCTGGAGAAGGTGAAGCTGTAGAAAGAGACAGGTTCTGACGGAGATTATGGCGCTGGCAGGGAGGAGTCGAGGGGGAGCAACGCATATAAATGTTGATTATTTATATAATGAGGCGATGCAGATGGCGGCGAAAATAGAGGAAAGACTTTTCAATATAGAGAGAGCTACGCAGAATCTTAGCCGAGTTAAGAGACAAGCCAAAAGTAGAAAAAAGAACTGCAGAGGAAAGGCTCAGGAGATATGAGAATCTGCTGAAAATCTCTGAGAGATACCTCTCATCTATCGACGTAACGTCGATGCTCAGGAAAGAAAGAGATAAAAGGGCGATGATGTGAACTTAACCCTGGATAGCGACGTTCTGGTCTACGCCCTTAATGTTCCCGGAGACAAGAACCTTCGCAACGTACACATCAAATCCTCGAAGCTCTACAAGTCCTGCATAACGGGAGATAACAAGCTCCTTCTGCCAACCACGATATTAGTAGAATCGGTTTCGGCCTTATCAAAAATCATCACTCCAGAGTTTGCGAAAGCATCAAGGGAAGACATTGTGGACAACGCCTCGGAGATATTTCCAGTTTCCCCTAAACCAGCCTTATATTCCATGCCAGATAACCAGAGATATGTAGACCTCTGCTTGGAATACGCCACGAACTTTTCAATTAAGAAGGACCCCGCCGATTCTTATGCCCCAGGCTTGAAGGATGATGCATCTGAAGTAAAAATCTCCGGTATGGATATTTTTATACTCGCATACTCTGATCTACGGAGCACCACATTGATAACTAACGATTGGTCTTTGTGGTACATTGCGTGGAAGTCCGGTATATCTGCATATTGGATATCCGGGTTAAGGGATGAACAGATAGATGCGGTTAGGAAAGGAAGAAAAATAGAGTACCCAGTAAAGGTCGAATAACTACTTAACCCGAGACCTTTGTGCCGCCGCTTTGAGCATGAAGGATTAAAAAGAGGCTAGGCCCGGGGGGGCACAGTGTTCTCGCGATGATGCCGGTGGACGAGAGGGTGATGGAGTGCTATAGCGAGGAGGCCACAGCGTTGCGTTCTTTACGAGAGGCAATCTGAGCCCCGAGAAATGGCTGCGGGTGGTGGAGGTCCGGGGCTATGAGAAATGCATGGGAAAGATCCACACGGAAAAGAAGCCAAGGTGGCCGTCTACTGGGGTATTCTGTCAGTCAGTAGTCTGAGATGACCCTTCGGCGGCCGCTCCTCAGAGAGGCGGGTCAGTGTGTTTATGGGTCAGTGAGCGGTGATCGGTGGGCTGTACAGCAGGGTTTTAGGGATGGTCTCGGCCCGTATTTTTATCCCGTCGGCCTCGTAGGTCCGCTCCGTGTTGCGGGTGTAGATGATGCCTTTTTTGACTTTGAATCTCCTGCAGAACTTTATCAATGCCTTTAAGTCTCTTTTACCTATCTCTTTATCTCTATACTTAACCTCCAGGGGGAGTATCTCCCGGTTTTTCAGCACGAAGTCCACCTCGTGGCCGCCGCTTCTCCAGTAGTATTCCGCGTCAATCTCGCTCCTGACCAGGGTCTCCATGGTCCTGCCCTCGTCCATAGAGGAGGAGAGGGAGGGATGGACGGGGTAGGCCTTTTTGTTTTTCCTGCTCGTGGCGAGATAGCTTCCTCTCAGGTTCTTCACGTGCTTGATCAGGAAAGACAGCTCCAGGAAGTTGAGGGCTTTTCTAACCGTTTTCCTGTTCCTTTTCAAGTCCCTTGAGAGGGAGTATATGTTCATTATTGCTCCGGGGTTCTTTGATATGAGCCGCATCAGAATCCTCAGCAGCTCTGTGTCGCCTATGCTGAAGCTCTCAGGTATGTCCCGGTATATTATCCTCTCTACCACGAGCTCATTCACGTATTCCTGGGCCTCCCTATCCCTCATGTCCACGGTTTGGGGGAATCCCCGGAGTAAAAACTTTCTCATGAGGATTCTTATCCTCTTCTCGTGGATGTAGAACTCATCCTCTGGGGGGATTTTCTCGCCCCGGAGTTTCAGGAACTCCGTGAATCTCAGGGGCTTCAGGTGGAAAAACTTCGCCCTGCCCGCTAGGCTTTCCCTGGATTCTCTCATCAGGTTCAGGCTTGCTGAGCCGGAGACAACGATCTTCAGTCGCGGATTTAGGTCGTAGAGCACTTTTACCTTGTCCGCCCACCTCTGGAGCTTGTGGATTTCGTCCAAAAAAAGATAGGCTTTCCTGTCCCTCAGCCTGTTTCCCAGCACTTTTTCTTCGTATTGGTCTATGATTTTTTTCAGGTCTTCCTTCTCGATGTCAAAGGAGAAGTAGAGGATCTGTCTGGAGTCAACTCCCTGGTTGAGAAGGTGGTCTATAAGCTGGTACATAAGGGTCGTCTTACCCACCCTCCTCAGCCCCACGACGGCGTCGATGGTTTTCCTGCCAAGGTTTCCTTTGAGGGCTGTGAAGAGGTCTCTTTTAACTTCTCTTGAAAATTCCTTTTCAACGCTCCCTGTTTCCCACCAGGGATTAAATTCAAAAATATCCATAGTGATATTTTGATACCCGAATATTTAAATTTTTTGGGTATTTTAATACTCAAACAAAAAAAATCCAAAGCCCATTCCCAGGGAATAGGGTGAAATCGACGGGTTCAGGGAGGCCAATAGGCGGGGTCGCCACAGTATACCGCGTTAGGCGGCGGCACCAATCAGAGCCAAATCCCTCCGGCATTGGTTACGGATCCGGGTCTGCTCGCACGACCCAGGGATTCATCGACGCCACCAGCATCAAACCTGAGTTGGCCTGCACCAGGGTCACCAACACCGACTCTGACATGGGCGGTCTAAAATGACTCTGCCCCGGGATTTATCTGAGGGGAAGTAGGGGGGAATGCTTATATTATATTTTTCCAGTGTTCTTGGGTAAAAACCATCCATCGAAAGATGGTGGGCCATATCTAGCCGGGGCTTCTAGCCGGGGCTCGGGGCATTAATCCAGTTGAAACAGGTCCCCGGGCACAACCCGAAATTATATATACGTCGGCTGGGGAATCTGGATGATTGTGAAGAAGAAGATAATCATCCTCGGTGGGAGGGTCCATGATGTTGGTTATCGCCCTTTCCTCCTGGGCGTGGCGGAGAGCCTGGGGATAGAGAGGTTCTTCGCCGATAACATCGTCGTAGAGGGTAGGCGGGCCGTGGAGGTCCTCATTGATGATGAGGAGGGCAAGGTAAAGGCGTTTATGGATGTTGTAGGCAGGAGGCGTCCTGAGAACGCGGTTGTGGAGAAAGTAGAGCAGCTGGATTATGAGGGGCGGGTTATGGGCGTAGAGTCTTATTTCCGGTATCTCAACGCCATGCAGCTCTCCAGGATCGCAACCTACGGCGGGAGAATGCTGGACAAGCAGGATATGATGCTTGAGAAGCAGGATATGATGCTTGAGAAGCAGGATATGATGCTTGAGAAGCAGGATATGACTATTTCTGTTATTCGGGAGGAGTCTGATAGGACTCGTGAGGTTATTCGGGAGGAGTCTGATAGGACTCGTGAGGTTATTCGGGAGGAGTCTGATAGGACTCGTGAGGTTATTCGGGAGGAGTCTGGTAAGACTCGTGAGGTCGTGAAGGATGAGTCACGGATAACCAGGGAGGGCATTACAGGGGCACTGAGAGAGGGGTTTGAGGGCGTTAAAAAGGAGCACGTTAGGACCAGAGAGCTGTCCAAGGAGATATTCTACGCCGAGGTGCAGGAGCTCAGACAGGAGCTGCAGGAGCTACGGGGAGCGGTTGAGGAAATAAAGAAAAAAGTGGGCATCTGATCTTCCGGCCACTGGCTGGCCGGGGGAGTGCTGGAAAGGCGTGGTGCCCATGGAGGGTTTTTCTGATTGGTCGGTGCGCCCCCAGGGGGTCATGGGACCTCATCAGCGTAGCTACATCTGCATCACTTCCTCGAAGTCATTCAGGTCGTAGGCGAAGATTCCTTTTTCTCGGAGCTGTTCCTTGCCTTTTATTTTCTTGGCGACGATGCCGTAGCGCTCTCTTCTGTCCTGGCGGTGCCACTGCACCAGGGATGCCTTGCGCATTAGGTCTCTCATGATCCTGTCTGCGTCTCTCTTGCCGAGGCTGCTCCACTTCACCTCAAAAAAAACTGCGTCCTTCTTCTCCTCGTCCAGGGC
>JALUUU010000244.1 GCA_027021185.1 archaeon
CCTGGTCATAGAAGGCAGCCCTCAGGTTCCAAGCAAATCTACCCATCACTTCCAGAGGGAAAGCCTCTTCTCTTTAAGCTTTCGGGCCTTGTTCTGCAGGACCTTATATACAACGCCGTGGGGTATCCCCTCCGCGAGCATTATCACCGCCTCCCTGGCGGCGGCCACCTCGTCATGGGTCCCGACGATGGTGACGCTCTTCCCGGAGACAGCCACCCAGGCGCGGGTCATCTCCTCTATGTACTTCCTGGTTCTGCCCTCCCTGCCGATAATCCTGGCCTTCTGCCTCTTAAGGGCCTTCTCAGACCTCCCCACGATGTCTTGGAGGTCGATTATGTCCAGGACGTATTCGTCGCTGCAGAGACGCATGGCCTTCTTGGGGTTGAGGCCCCTGCCTATTGCTTTTACTATGTCCCGGCCCTTCCATTCCGCCAGCACGTCCTCCCCCTGGTTCTCGATGGTGACGACGCCCTCCTTGGCGTCTATGCCGAGCTTGACTTTGAGCCGGTCCTCTATCTCCTTCTTGACCTTCCCTCCCCTGCCTATGAGCACGGCCACCCTGCGGCGGGGGATTCTTACGTATTCCATGCTCGCCCTCCGGTTATCCTGCCGTATACCTCCTCCTCGGTGATCTCCACATAGTCCCTGAAGAACCTCACAAGGTTGGAGACGTCCCGATGCAGAAAGGCATCCGCGTGGGGGTGCTCCCGCACAACTGCCTGGGACAGGTCTATGATAACGGGCCTTCCCCTGTGCACCAATATGTTGTACTCGCTGAGATCGGCATGCACCAGGTGGGCCTTGCGGTAGAGCCGCCCAGCCTGCTTGAGTATCTCCTCCAGCATGGCCTCCGGGTCCTTCATCTCGTATTCCTTCAGCATGGGGGCCGGGATCCTGTCCTTCCCTATGAACCTCATAATCAGCACGTTGTTCCTGTAGGCAACGGCCTCAGGAACCCTGACCTTTGCCTCCCGGGCGCGCCTTAAGTTCACGTATTCCTTCCTCACCCAGGTGTATATCACCCGTCTCCTGCTCTTCTTGATGTCCCTGAACCTGGGGTCTCCCTCGATGTACTTGAGGAAGGACTTGTAGTCCCCTGTTGTGACGCGGTGGATCTTCACGGCCAGCTCCTCCCCATCACGGCCCTCTCCGAAGAATACATTGGCCTCCTTCCCGGTCTTTATCACCCCATCAAGGATGTCTATGTAGCCCTTGTTGGCCAGGTAGTAAAGGGTCAGGAGAGTGCTCTTATCGAAAACCTCGCTGGAGACCTTGTAGTCCTCCAGGCCCTTTATCTTCTTCCTGAGCTTCTCCAGTTCCCTGTCCAAGCGCCGAAAATCGTCGATCATATGACGCCACGGTTTATGAGCCTATCGACCTGGGGCTTGGTGTACCGCCAGACTATATCCCCTTTCTCATCCCCCTGGACGGCCCAGGGCCTGACGATGACGATGTCCCCCTCCTTTATCCATATCCTCCTCTTGAGCTTCCCCGGGATCCTGCAAAGCCGTATCTTGTTGTCCTTGCAACTCACCCGCATTCTGCTCGCTCCCATCATCTGCTCAACAACTCCGAAGACCTCTCCCTTCCCGGGGAGCCTCAGCCTGCGCAGCTGGTCCTCTTCTTCTTCCAGTGAAACACCTCCTTTATTTTAAATACTCCCTCACAGATGACAACATGTCAGACAGGTACCTGGCGGCTGACTCCTTGAGGTCCTGGGGATGAACCTCTCCCTGAGTAAAGTCTTTCTCAAGCTCCTCATAGCTCCTGTACTCCAGGTCGCCGCCGAACTTCTCAGGGCGCTTGATGACGACCTTGGGGTACCTGGGGAAAATCAGGTACTGATACAGCTCCAGCACGGGGTTGTTGGCAGCCTCCCCCATGGGGCAGAAAGCCTTCCGGAGCTTTCTCCTGATCTCCGACTCGGGATCGTCCACGGCTATGAAGTTGTCCATGCTGGAGGACATCTTTTCCCCGCCGTCGAGGCCGTGGATAATAGGGGTGTGAATGCACACAGGGGCCCTGTAGCCCAGCTTGGGCAGGTTGTCCCTGGCGAGCATATGGATCTTCCTCTGATCCATGCCCCCAACGGCGACGTCAACTCCCAGGGCCACGATGTCCACGACCTGCATAAGGGGGTAGAGCACCCTGGCCACCCTGGGGTTCTCCTCTTTCCTGCCCACGAGGTCCATACTCCTCTTTGCCCGGAGTAGGGTCGTCTCCAGGGCGAGGCGCTGAACGTCCAGGAAGTAGTCCCTCCTGAGCTGGATCTCTGATCCCAGGACGAACCTCGCCTTCTTCTCCTCCAATCCTAGGGCGATGAAGCACTCCTTGTTGTACTCGGCCAGCTTCCTCATGTCCTCCAGGGAGCCCTTGCGGTTGAGATATGCGTGCATATCAGCCAAGAGCACCGTCACCTCGAAGCCCGCGTCCTGTAGGTCCCTGAGCTTGTTGACGGTGAGCACATGACCCAGGTGAACCCGGCCACTGGGCTCGTAGCCCACGTAAGCCGTGGGCTGGGCCTTCCTCTGAAGGAGCTCTCTGAGCTCCTCCCGGGTTATCACCTCGGAGATGTTCCTCTCCACCAGCTTTACTCTCTCATCTAGGTCCATTTTATTTGGCATACTTTTTAGACAGGTGTTTTTATTCTTTTCTGAGAATCGGGGCCCGCAGCAGGGCCTTAAGGGGCAGATGCAGCTTTTTCCCCCGGGTGAGGTCGTGCACCTTAACCCTGCTCCTCCCCACGTCAAGGACCCTGAGCTCCCTGCCGTCGTAGAGGAGGACGTCGCCCTTCTTGAATCTTGAGAGCTTTAGGGAGATGTTCACCCTGTGGAAGGCCTTGCCCTTCTTCATGCCCACCAGCTTTGGGGACTCCTTGAGCTCTCCCCCGAGCCGGTCCCTCAGAGCCTTGGCGGCCTTCCGGGCCTGGGAGAGGGAGTCCATGTAGACATCCACCCCCTTCTTAACCGTCCTTACCTCGGAGATCGATTCCTTGACGCCTTCAAGCACCGTATCCAGCTCGTCAAGCACGTCGCTTCTAAGCCCGTCCTGCCCCCTAAGCTGGAGGATGGCCTCGTAGTATCCTCCATGCTTCCTGGCGCAGTCCTCGCATAGGACAAGGGAGACCCTGGCCCTGCCCTTCTTGACCTCAGAGTGCTTCAACCCCTTGTAGACGTAGGTGACCTTCACCTCATAGGGCAGGCTGCACTTCTTGGGGGATATGAACTCTGCCTCGCCGAAGGAAAACTCCTTATCCACGATGTCGGATACTGGGAGAAGCTCCTCCAGTGAGCTCTCCACAGCCATCTCCAGGGACTTCTCAGGGTCCTCGGCGGAGACCCATCTCCCCCTGCTCATGTACCTGAGGCACTCACGGCACATCCTGGCGGTGACCCTCCTGGGGAACTTCAGAACCTCCACGTCTCTGAGGAGGCATCTGGAGCACTTCCCCTCGATGAGCCTGTCGGTTACCCTGCCACAGACGTAGCAGAAAAGCTTCCTCTTCTCCGCCATTACATCCTCACCATCTGGGCGTGAGGGACGCCCTGGACAGTTATGACGTTCTCCGGATCTATCAATCCCAGCTTAACCCCAAAGGCCACGGCGTCCTCTCCGATGAGGTTGGCGATGGTGGCCTCCATAAGCATACCCTGAAGCTCCTCCTCCCCAACGGTGGACCTGCCGAAGAACTTCTTGTCGGCCTTCAAAACCAGCTCCCCCTCAGCATATGACCTGCCGTACACTGCCTCATCGCATACCGCTACCAGAACCTCGCTCTGAACCCTGTAGACCTTGACATGGAACCTCATGGAAAATAATCCGCCTCTAAATAATATATAAGTATCCAAAATATAACCATGGAAAAGCTTCATGCAGACGCCAGGATGAGCACCGCCGACCTGGACTGCGGATGGATAGCTGTCAAGGCCAGCGAGGTCATGGACGAGCTCGAGGCCGGGCAGGTCTTGGAGATCGCCTGCGAGACCCCTGAGAAGGAGGAGGACGTGGAGCTGTGGATGGAGATGACGGGCCACGAGCTCATAGCCAAAGAAAAGAGGGGGGAGTGGACCTATTTTTACGTGAAAAAGAAAATCAACTAGGCGGCTATTACCGCGTTTTTTACACACTCCGGACAAAGGTTAGCGGCAGCGGGCAGCTCTGTGTCCCACTCGTAGACGCTGCCGCATAAGGGACAAACAAGCTTGGCATCAGACATGCCACCAGCATTTCCCAGCCGGAGTTATATATCTTCCGGTTCAGATACGCCGGAACCGGCCTATCTTGGGCTCGTAGACGTCCCCCTCCTGCATGAGGTCGTTGAGCACCGTCTCCAGGTCGTCCTCGCTGAGGCCGCTCTCCCTGAGGAGGGTGACGTACTTAACCCCCTCTCCCTCGTCCAGGGTCTCAATGAGGTTCAGGAGCAGCGCCTTGGGGTCCTC
Source organism: archaeon (assembly GCA_027021185.1). Classification (GTDB taxonomy): domain Archaea; phylum Hydrothermarchaeota; class Hydrothermarchaeia; order Hydrothermarchaeales; family JALUUU01; genus JALUUU01. The sequence continues at coordinate 4,440 of JALUUU010000244.1, forward strand.
TTTTCCCTCCTCTTCCGCCGGGATCTCCGCCGCCTCGACCACTTCCTCCTCGATGACCTCCTCTATCGTCACCTCAGTGGCTTCCTTCTCCCCCGCCATCCAGGCCTCCTCTGTTTCCCTGACCTCATGGACCTCCGCCTCGGGGATAGCCGCCTCGACGGGGACCTCCGGAGCCCCTGCTTCTTTCTGCTTGATTAGGAGCTCCAGCCTCCTTACCAGCTCCCAGTTGGGATCATCCACCCTCCACACGGACTCCACGTTGATGTACCTCTCGCCTCCGTACTCCTTCACCTTCCCGACCACGTCCACGATGTCGCCTGGCTTAACGTCCATGAGCAGCTCGACATCGTCCCTGAAGGCCTTGACCAGGATGGTGTCGCTCCCGTCGTCCAGGGTGATGGAGGCGTACCTGCGGTCCTCGCTCACGAACCTGGAAACTGCTACCCCCATTATCCTCGCCCTAGAGACTTTCTCCCCCATGGGGGTTAAAACATAGCCGGGCTCCCACCGGGAGTCTGACTTGGAGTACCTGCCCGTGGTTATGTCCTCCACGGCCACCTTATACGCGATATTCCTCTCAGACAACCTTGTACCTGTCATCTCTTCTGGGGTCATATATGTGTCCATCCTTCCTTAATTTCTCTATCGCCTTCTCGGCCTCGACCTCAGGGATACCCATCTCCGCCGCCCTGTCGATTATCTCGCTCTTCTTGGCGGAGCCGTACTCCCTCTCTATCTCCCTTATTATCTCAAGGATCCTGGTTATCCTGTCCCTCTGGCTCTTGGTGACGCCCACCATTATCTTGTCTATGTCCACCCTGCCGGTCTCCAGGTCGAGGCCCGCCTGTTTCAGAGAGACCTTTATGAGCCTGATAGCCCGCTCCACATCCTCCAGGGTGGTCTTGTCGCTGAGCCTGACCCGGGAGGAGGCCCTGGCGATCCTGACGATGGCCCAGAGCTGCCTGGCCGTCAGGGGTATGGGGACATCCTCGGCGCTCCTGGCCATCTCCCTCATCTCCACGTAGAACTTCTCTATCCTCTCACGAGCCTCCTCCGTCAGGTGGGGCACAACCCTCTGCCTGGCATAGGCTATGTACTTCCTCAGGAGCTTGGGATCCAGCTTCGGCACAGCCCTCTCCGGAGACACCACGGTGCTCAGGATGTGCCTGGCCACCTCCTGGGTCTCCTCCAGGGAGTCCCTGACGAAGAAGATGAGGTCGAAGCGCGAGAGAATGGTGGGGGGCAGGTTGATCTGCTCCGATATGGAGCGGTAATCGTCGAACCTCCCGAACTTGGGGTTGGCGGCCGCCAGGATGGAG
>JALUUU010000245.1 GCA_027021185.1 archaeon
CTGCATTCAAGGCCTGACTATATAATAATAGGTGAGATCAGGGGCCGTGAAGGTGCTATTGCCTTCCAGGCAATGCAGACTGGACATCCTGTGATGTCCACCTTCCACGCATCCTCTATACGAAGGATGATCCAGAGATTCAACAGCAACCCAATTAACGTTCCCCAGTCTGCCATGGACAGCCTTAACATAGCCTTGTTCCAGCAGGCTCTCTACTTGAAGGGACGGTTATCAAGGAGGGTTACGGGGGTGGTAGAGGTTGAGGGCTACTCCCCGGAGAGCGAGGGGATCGTGACTAGGAGGATCTTCGAGTGGGTGCCCAGGGAGGACTCTCTGGTCTTCGAGGGTCTCTATAACAGCTTCATCCTTGAGAGCAAAGTAGCGGCGGCCTTGGGCTATGAGGAGCCAAAAGAGATATACGACGAGCTTGCCAGGCGGACTAAGCTGTTGGAGGAGCTCGTGAATGCGGGGATCTACGACTACCACGAGGTCTTCGAGATCATCAGAAAGTACTCCTCCAAGGGAACCGAGGGTCTTCCTGACAAGCTGAAAGTGGCCGTGGAGGTTTGAAAAAAGAATGCCGCAGCTGTCGGACTATTTCAGGCGGGCTTTGTCGAAGAACCCCCATCTGCAGAGCTATGTTAGGAGATACTTCGACCGCTACGGTGAAGTGCCAGCCTACGCGGTTACCCTCAGGGAGGAGATGTCTAGGCTGAAGTCTCCTAACCTCATATACCCTATAGGAGACCCTCTCTTCATCCACATCCATACTGTGGAAAAGGATGTGAGGTATAAGATAATTGAGCCCACCCTGCCCAGGGAAAGCGAGCAAAAATATGATAAGGTCGTGGAGTCTCTGCTTTTCCTAGCTCAAAGAATGAAGGAGCCGGGGGATAGGGAGGAGCTCATAAGGCTTCTGGACGACATGCTTCTGAGGATAAGCTCTGGAGACGAGGGGAACGGTATAGCCGCAAGGTTTTCCTTGGTTGAGAAGATCCCCATGTCCCAGGAGGAGCTTATCGCCATCCGCTACCGCCTTTACAAGAATATCGTGGGCGTGGGGATTCTAGAGCCTTTCATCAGAGACCCCTATCTTGAGGACATTTTTGCCTCTGGCCTGGGGCCTGTTTTTGTTATGCATAAGATCTTCAGAATGCTCAAGACAGACCTGATTCTTAAGTCAGACGCAGAGATGGATGAATTTTGCCAGATGCTGAGCGAGGTGATGGGCAGGCCCCTTAGCGATGCCACCCCAATCGCCGACGGCACCCTCCCCGACGGGTCAAGGGCGAACATCGTTTATTCAAGGGCAATCAGCAAACGCGGCTCCAGCTTCTCTGTCCGTAAGCTGCCTACCGAGCCACTCAGCATTACGAAAGTTATCCAATTAGGAACCCTCGACGAGGTAATGGCGGCCTACCTCTGGCTATCCATAGAGCACGGAATGAACATCTTTATATGCGGAGACAGTGCATGCGGAAAGACCACCCTTCTCAATGCTTGCTGCGCCTTTATACAGCCCATGGCTAAGGTTTATTCTTGCGAAGACACCGCCGAGGTTACGGTGCCCCATAAATGCTGGCAGCAGCTGACCACCCGGGCGACAGGCACGGGGAGAGGGGACGACATCGGCATGCAGGACCTCTTGATATCATCCCTCAGATCCCGTCCCAACTACATCCTAGTCGGTGAGATCCGGGGAGAAGAGGGAAGCATCGCTTTTCAGGCGATGCAGACGGGTCATCCGGTCATGGCCACTTTTCATGCGTCCTCTGTGAGGAAAATGGTTCAGCGCCTGACGGGAAACCCGATAAACATACCAGTTGCGTACATCGAGAACCTGAATATAGCCATTATTATGCGGTCTTTCAATCAGGGAAACCGACAGATAAGGAGAGTTATAGAGCTAGCGGAGATCGAGGGTTACTCCCCTGCGGCCGGAGGGGTGGTGTTGAGAAGTATCTTCCACTGGGATCCCTTTAAGGATGCTCACAAGTTTAAAGGCCTTTACAACAGCTTCATCCTGGAGGATAGGATAGGGGTTATTCTTGGGTATGAGGACAAGCGCCAGATTTACAGGGACCTAGCCTTCAGGGCGGCGATACTCCGGGAGATGGTGAAGCGGGGAATATTCGATTACTACGAAGTCTTTCAGGTAACTAAAAACTTCTTCAATTATGGACCCGCAGGCCTGCCTTTTAAACTGGAGGAGAAGAAGTGGAATTTTGGAGTGTGAAGGAGAGGGGAGTCGCCAAGATAGGTGAGCTGCTGGTAGGTGCCCGCAAGAGAGCCAAGTTCAGGCTGTTGAACATGCTCTTCATGGCAGCGGAAGACATATCTATGGAGCGGTATCTCAGCAGGATATTTCTGCCCCTGTTTGTCTTCGGCACAGTCACATCGGTGGTGCTGAAATTCTTCGTTTTCAGGGCCTTCGACATGGATGGAATGATCTTACTGGTACCTTATGTCCTGCCGGTGGTGTGCCTAGTCATTGCCGTGCTCTACCCTTTCTTTTACGTAACCACTAAGGCAAAGGAGATTGACTCCACGATTCACCTATTTAACACTTACTTGGGGGTGCTGAGCACAACCGGAAGTGATAAGAAAGCCCTCTTCAGAATGGCCGCTGAAAAGGAGGAATATGGCGTAATATCTAAAGAGATAAGGAAAATGCTGAAGATAGCTGACTCCTGGAACATGGGATTTGTCAGGGCGTGCAGGGTCGTGGGAAACGCTACGCCGAGCGTTATTTTTAAAGATTTCCTTGACCGCCTGGCCCACTCCATACGGATAGGCGCCAACATAGAGGATTTCCTTAAGAGCGAGGTAAACGCTGTGATGAATGACTATGAGAGAATGTACAGGCAGGCTCTCTATAAACTAGACTCCTTGAAGGAAACCTACATCCATGTCATCATAACCCTTGGCTTTATCTCCGCCTTCTCTCTTATATTCCCTCTGCTTGTGGGATACGAGCTCACCAACATCATATACGGGATCATACTGTTATTCCTCGCCGCCGACATCGTCACCTACTTCTACATAAGGCACACAACCCCCAGAGACGAGCTCTTCCATAGGCTGCCCATAAGATCGGAGGGCATTCTAAAGATTCAGCGTATGATCGTACCCGTGGGGGGGCTCTCTTTATTCATATTCATAGTCCTATACATGGTGGACAGGTTTCCTCTACCAATCACCATTGCCGCCTCCCAGACTCCCTGGATCATAGTGGGGATTATGGCGGGAAAGGAAGAGGGACTAGTCAAACGAAAAGACGACAACTTCCCCGCCTTCATTAGGACCGTGGGAACCTCCGCTGGGGTGAGGGGGGGAAGCATCACGCCCATCATTGCCTCCCTGAGAAGGCATGACTACGGTCCCCTGACAAGGGACATAAAGGCCCTTTATAGGCGCCTCACCCTGGGCAATGTCTCTCGTTCCTGGAGATTCTTCGCAGGGGAGAGCGGGAGCAACCTCATAGACAAGTTCAGCAGAATATTTATAGAAACAACCTACGCCGGCGGCGATCCAGCAGTAACGGGGGAAACTCTGAGCAGGAATTTTTCCAGAATAAACAACCTCAGGAAATTCAGGATCCAATCAGCCAACGCCCTCAAAGGCATGCTGTACAGCTCCATGCTGGGTGTCTCGGTTTCCATATACATCACCGTCAGCTTGGTTGTGGTGTTGAAAGACATTTTCCTGAAGTACACCCTGGGCACTGGATGGGAGTACCTGCCAAACCAGTTTTCTATGGGCGCCCTTAACTCTGAATATATATTCTTCTTGGTATGGGTTCTCATAATGGTGCATGCGGCCCTTTCATCGGTCATAATAAAGATCGTCGATGGCGGGGAAATGTATAATGCTCTTTATCACTATGTTATCATGTCGTGGATAGGGGCCATAGTGGCCATAGGGACGCCATACGTCTTTAAAAAATACGTTCCTTTATGAAAAAAGAGTCTGCATTTATTTAAAATAAAAAATGGGCTGTTTTCTTATCTGTATACTTTTATCGCCCTTTTTCATTTTTTGTATTCTGAAAGACAATTAATATATTTCACTTAATCCTCTACTGGTTCTGAGGTGGTCGAGCATTGAGGTCCTCCAGTGTCTCTATTGGAGAGGTTGCGGGGAGAGCTGGGTCAGATATCTGGGAGAAATGTAGGGAGAAGAACAAGGAACTCCTCAAGGAACTTAGGTTTCTTCGCCAGGTTAGATCAGAAAAGGCTAAAAACCTAGCCATGGCAGAGAAACTGTCTCGCCTCTCCAGAAGCCAACTAATAGATATTAAAATTAGGATTTCTCATGGTCAAAGGGTCAGATCTCACGGGATCTTTTGGCAGGGAACACCTTGTTCTGAATCCAGTAATATACGGACCAGAACGTAAAAGGGAGGGTTAAGAGCCAGGTGACGAAGGATAATCCTGCTGCAAACTTCGCGGAATGGCCAAACCAGAGGTAGATGTAGTTCAATGTGAGGTACCAGAATATATTGAACACCGCCAGAGCCAGGGCCACCCCGTAGAGAAGATAGAAAGGCTTTCTATCACTCATCCACACCCCATATTTTGCCGGAACTCTTAACTATTTACTCTCGGGTCATGTTTCGCTATCCGAAAAAAAACCTATATAACCTTCTCTTGGCAGATGGGGAAGCGGATTTATGGATAACAAAACCCTAGAGCGAATGAAGGAGGAGTTTATAGCAAATATCTCCCACGAGCTCAGAACACCGTTGGCAATAGCCAAGGGCTCGATAGAGCTTGTTTTAGAAGAGGACATCTCAGAGGAGCAGAGAAAAATCCTCCTTCGTGGAAAGGAAAACCTTGACCGTCTAAACAAAACTATCGGCGACCTCATCGAAGCGGCGCAGCTGGCTGATAACCCTCAACTGCATGTTGAGAAGGTAGACCTACGAGAACTAATATCAACGTGTTTCGACGAAATGTCAAAAAAAGCAGCTCTAAAAGAGGTCAAGATAAGGGCCGCCATCCCTGATAATTTCCCCACTATAGCAGGGGAAAAGGAGAGGCTTCAGAGGGCTTTTGCGTGTATACTGGAGAATGCGATAAAATTTAACCGTAGAGGAGGGGAGGTAATAGTAAAGGGCCGGAAATTCAACGGAAGCGTGGAAATCGCCTTTAAGGATCAGGGCATCGGCATTCCCCGGGGGCAGCGTCATAGAATTTTCGACGCTTTTTACCAGGTAGACGGTAGCTCGAGGAGGAGATATGATGGCATGGGCCTGGGACTAGCCCTTGCAAGAAAAATTATTTCTCTCCATGGAGGGGAGATTCTAGTTGAGAGTAAAAAGAACCAGGGCAGTGTCTTTAGCGTTGTGTTACCCGTAAGAAAACATGTTTTGTCCCGATAGCACAGAACGCCCTAAAAGACAAAATTTATATTAAAAGATAAACAGCTTCTTACTCGGAGGTTGGTTTTTTTGGACACCCCGAGCCTGGGCCTTGTTGAGGTATTCCAGGAGCTTGATAAGCTGAACTATTGTAGTTTCGTCCCCGTTAAAGATAAAGGCATCGATGTTGTTGGTTTTAACCAGAAGAAGAACAAGTTTATAGCAATCCAGGTCAAAACAAGCCGACGATACGAGAGCAGGTATAAGTCCAAAGGAGGGGAATACGGCTATTGGTGGGAGATAACCAAAAAAAAACACGTGAATATTGCCCGGGAGGGAGTTTTCTATGTCTTTGTGGGCCTCCACTTCGACGTTAAAAATAGGAATGTAATAA
>JALUUU010000246.1 GCA_027021185.1 archaeon
TGGTAAAAATGATGCGGGGGAAGGGATTCGAACCCTCGCAAGCACTAAGCTAACAGGTCCTAAGCCTGTCCCCTTTGACCAACTCGGGCACCCCCGCATTGATAACAGGTTCATGTGGACTGGCGTTTAGAGGCGTTTAAAGGTATAACCTAATGAGAGTATTAAAATTTTGCCGTGAAAAAAGAGGATAACATTCCTCCCCATTATCTTGCTCTGAGTTTGGCCTTTCTGCGCCGCTCTTTGAGTCTCTTTTTTCTGGTCTTCCACCTGCACTTTCCGCGCTTCTTCCATTTCCGCGATGAATGTTTACCGGCCATCGGATTCCCTCAGAATTTAATACCTTAAATAAGTTTGGGTAGAGATTGGTTTGAAAAGCGGGCCCGACGGGATTTGAACCCGCGACTAACTGGTTAAGAGCCAGCCACTCTAGCCAGACTGAGTTACGGGCCCAATGAATTGAATTGTTCAATGGTATTTAAATACCTTTACCGACTAAAAAATTATCCATGGCCAAAATTCTGGTGGTAGACGACGAACCCGAGATTCTTATGCTCGTGAGAATGATGCTAGAAAAACACGGCTATGAAACTATTGAGGCTAGAAACGGCGAAGAGTGCTTACAAAAACTCAAGGAGAACCCTGATCTCATTATCCTGGATGTAATGATGCCGGGAGATGATGGCTGGGAGGTATGCAGAAAAATCAAGAAAAATCAGCAGAAGAAGGACATCCCGGTCATCCTGCTCACAGTTAGAACCAGCGAGAAGTCGAGGAAGAAAAGCCTGGAATACGCTGGGGCAGACGCCCACGTCAACAAACCCTTCGAAATGGCGGAACTCTTGGAGACGGTGAAAAAGCTTCTGAAATTATAAGGTTGCTGACGGCAAAAAAGGCGGCCTTGATATGGCGGTTCCTAAGTTCGATATTCTGCAATATCACTGGATGGGTAGAGAGGAGGGCTACACCGCCCTAGAGCATGAGGTCATATTTCGGGACCTCTGTTCCGGATGCGGTGCATGCGCTGCCGTCTGTCCAGACGATGTAATAGAGGTTGAGGAATACCCCCGGCTCGTTGGGAAGTGCACTAACTGCGGCTACTGCTTAATGCAGTGCCCGAGAAGCTTTTTTTCCCACTCTGCTGTGGAGGAAAGGCTATTCGGAAAAGTTAGTGAGGAGCTGTTGGGACACATACACACCATGGTGGCTGTTAAGTCCAGGGACAGCGATATAGCCACGGCGGGACAAGACGGAGGCTTCGTCACAGCCCTGGTCAAGTACTTGTTGGATACTGGGAAGGCTGACGGTGCCATTGTATCGGGGTTATCTGAGGAGGAAACCTGGAAGCCTGAGCCCAGAGTTGTTACCAAGGCATCCGAGCTCAAGGGCACGGAGGGAACGAAGTACTCTAACAGTCCCAATCTTAAGGTGCTGAAAGAGGTCAAGAAGAAAGATCTAAAAAACATCGTCCTTGTAGGCGTCCCTTGCCAAATAGAGGGCTTCAGGAAAATCCAAAACTATCCAATTGAAGACATTGACCTAAAAGACAGGGTCAAGTACACCGTCGCCCTATTCTGCAAGGGAAACTTCCTATACCAGGGGCTGATGAAGGAATTGCTGACGGAGAAATACGGCGTAGACCTCAACAAAATGACAAAGATAGACGTTAAAGGCAAAAACGTCGTTGTAAATCTGGGTGAAGAAGAGCTGCTCGTCCCGCTTAAAGAGGCTCACGAGCACCTTCGAAAGGGATGCAAGGTATGCTTCGACTTCACGTCCATTCTATCTGATTTCTCAGTAGGAAGCGTTGGGTCGGCTAAGGGATACTCCACAGTTTTGACGAGAACCAAGGAAGCCACAGAGTTGTTGGACGCTATGGAGGCCGAAGGAGTTATTGAGGTGAAGGACCTGGATCCAGGCATAGGCCTCGTGGAGAAGCTCCACAAGATGAAGGAGAGAGACGCCAAGAGATACACAAGAAAGAAGGTTATAGCCGCTCTTCCCCTGCCTTTCAGAAACCTTAAATTCTAGCGATGCTCCTGGACCTAAGGCTCACCATGGAGAGTGGGCAGCCTCCTCAGTTCCTGTGGAAGCGAGAGGGCAGCAAGTACTTCAGATACATCAACGAAAAGAAATGTTACCTGTGGCAGGATAAAGAGCTTCACCACACCCCTGGATACGATGGCTACATCAATGAGTTCCTTAGGGCCCAGGACGACCTCGAAGAGATATATGGTAAGATAGCCACAGATCCCGTGATGAAGCGGGCTGTGGAGAAGTACAGGGGCTTGAGGATCACAAAAAACGATCCATGGGAAACCCTGGTGAGCTTCGTCTGCTCCATTAACAACAATATTCCTCGTATATGCAAGAATGTCCAGAGCCTTATGCATAAAGGCAGGATTTTGTCTCCAGAGGAGTTGCTCTCCAGGGACCTTGAGGCTTGTAGACTCGGCTTTAGGGCAAGGTTTCTTAAAGAGATAGCTGAGATGATGCCGTCCTACGACCTGACTAAGATTGGAAGGATGGACTACGAAGATGCCAAGGCAATTCTAATGGAGTTTCCTGGGGTGGGGGATAAAGTATCAGAGTGCATCCTTCTTTTCGGATACGGGTTCCTCGAAGCATTCCCAGTGGATGTGTGGATAGCCAGGGCCATGGAGAGGTACTACGGTGTCTCCGGTAAGAATGCAAGAGAATACGCGAGGAAGAGATGGGGCCCCCTTGCTGGCTATGCCCAGCAATACCTTTACTGCCACATAAGGGAAGTTTGATCCTGCCTATGAGGAGGGCCTGGGCTTCTCTATCCCAAGGATTCTTAGGAACCTGTCCGCCACGGCCTCCTGGGCGAGCTTTAGCAGGGTTTTCTTGTCCTTGACGCTTCCGAACAGTCCGAGGGGTATCTTGGCTGCGGCCGCATGGGCGTGTCCTCCAGCCTGACCAATGTCTCCGAAAGCCTTCTGCATAACCTCCCCGAGATTTATCCTCACGTCGCGGTTTCTGCCGGAGATGTGGATGACATCGTTGGCGATGCCATAGACCAAAGCAGTGGCAACCCCTTCGAGGTTTAATAGGTACTCCGCGGCCTGAGGAAGGGTCTCTCTGTCTGTTATGAAGCCCACGTTGGAGAGGAGGCAGCTGCCTCTAACCTGTCTGTTCTTAATGGCTTCCGCCAAGACATCAAAAGCCTCCGCAGATATGAGGGGGGATTCTATTCTCGCAAGGACGTCCCTCCTGGCCCTTGGATACAGGTACATAACCGCCTCCAAGTCCTCAGGGGTGGCTCCCCGGGTGAAATCTCCGGTGTCGCTCTTTATTCCGTAGAGTAATGCCGTGGCCAGGTCACCGTCTATCTCTATACCCATGTATCGCAGGTACTGAGTCAGTATCGTGGATGTTGCGCCGACATCTGGTCGAATATCGACGTAGTCTCCCCTTACTTTACTCATGTCCACTGGATGGTGGTCAATGATTATGTTAGGGGTTATATCCCTGGTCAGGGGGTTATTCACCCCCGGTATAGAGCTCTCAACCAGGGCTATTATTGAGTAAGACCGAATATTAACCCGCGAGGCTGGCTTCATCTCTATGCCCAGCAGGTTGATCATAGCCTTGTTTTCGTCGTGTCCGATTTCATCCCCGTAGATAATCTCTGCTTTGCCTCCCTGCTCCTCTATTATCCTCTTGAGGCTCATGGCACTGGCGATGGCATCGGGGTCGGGGTTGTTCTGGGTTACGATGGCGATGCCGTTGTCTGCTTTTTTAATTATGTCCACTAGTTTCTTGAACTTTAGCTTTGTTTCCAGCTCCTTGAGGCGCTTAACAGCCTCTTGGGCCACGACTTTCTCCTGCTCTATTAAAGCGTCGGCTTCGCCCACTTCCAGAATTTCGATGCCCGAGGGAGCCCTCACTATCACGGATAACTTGGGATTAAGTTTTTTCACGGTCTTCAGGACCTTGGCGTTTTCTTTGCCATCTGATCCGAGGACCAGGGCTACGTGACATTTCTTTATCCCTGCTTTTTTCAGGGTGGCAGGGGATGACGGGCTCCCCTCATGGACGAGGAATCCGCTTTCTTTGAGTTCTTTAGCCTTCTTCCCCTCCTCAATTATCACATAGTCCTTTTTTTCTTTCTTTAGCTTTGAGGCGATCTCTCTGCAGGCCGCCTCGCAGCCTAATAAAAGAATCATACCAAAAACATTAATAAGATATATTATTAATAAGCTTTTGGTCAGTCCAGAGACTGCCTTCTTGTCCCTTATGGAGTTGAATACATGAGCTACAGGGAATACGCATTCAAGGTTAGAGAAACTATAAAGAAACATCATCAGTGGATGAGCAAATCTTTGCCGATGATTGCCAGTGAAAACATCACCAGCGCCCTTGTTCGCGAGGTGACGGCCAGTGACTTCGCCCATAGGTATGCCGAAGGGAAGCCAGGGAAGAGGCTCTATCAGGGATGCAAATACATAGACGAGGTTGAGAACATAGCCGTTGACCTGGCGAAGAAACTCTTCGACGCCCCTTACGTCAACGTACTACCCACCTCGGGGGTTGTCTCAAATTTATCGGTCTATACAGCATTTTCAAAACCAGGGGATACTCTTATGGCCCTGAAGGTTACCCACGGTGGGCACATAAGCCACGCGGAGCTTAGCGCCGCAGGCGTGCGGGGGCTTAAAGTAAAGACCTTCCCCTTTGACCATGAAAAGATGAACATCGACGTGGAGAAGAGCATTGAAAAGATAAGGGAGGTGAAGCCGAGGATAATCCTCTTCGGTGCAAGCGTCTTTCTGTTCCCCCATCCGGTGAGGGAGCTGAGGGAGGCTGCGGACGAGGTGGGAGCGACGGTGATGTATGACGCCGCCCATGTCCTGGGCCTCATAGCTGGGGGAGAGTTTCAGCAGCCTCTCAAAGAGGGGGTGGATGTCATAAGCAGCTCCCGGCACAAGACTTTCCCTGGGCCTCAGGGAGGCATAATTCTGGCTAAGGAGGAGTACAGTAAGATCATTGACAGGGCCGTTTTTCCGGGTCTTGTCTCGAATCATCACCTTCACCACTTAGCTGGCTTGGCGGTTGCCCTTGCCGAAATGCTTGAATTCGGCAAAAGCTACGCCAGCCAGATAGTTAAAAACTCCAAAGCCCTTGCTAAGGCTCTCGATGACAGAGGCTTTAATGTGCTGTGCAAGGATCAGGGATATACGAAGTCGCATCACGTCCTTGTAGACGTTTCTGAGCAGGGGGGCGGAACCTTTGTGGCGGAGACCCTTGAGAAAGCCAACATAATAATCAATAAGAATCTCCTTCCATGGGACGACATCTCCAAGGCTGCCAATCCCAGCGGCATAAGGCTGGGAACCCAGGAGCTTACGCGGATAGGCATGAAAGAGGGGGAGATGGAGGAAGTCGCAGATTTCTTCAAAAGGCTTGTAATAGATAGAGAAAGCGTAGAAAAGGTTAAAAATGATGTAGTAGAGATGAGAGAAAATTTTACGGAGGTTAGGTACGCTTTCGATTCACAGAACCCCTACAAATACTATGAATTCTTATGAGGTGAGGATTTGAAACTGGTGGCCTTCGACCTAGACAGCACTCTGATAGACGCCGAATCAGTGGACGAGTTCGCAAAGCTCCTTGGGAAAGGAGAAGAGGTGGCTAAGATAACTGATAAGGCCATGAAGGGAGAGATCAAGTTCGAGGAAGCCCTTATCCAGCGG
>JALUUU010000247.1 GCA_027021185.1 archaeon
TGGCAGGAAGAACTCTTCGGAGAGATATTCATAACCCTGAGGTGAGGTTATGAAGGCCAAGCAACTCATCGAGGCGGCTCTTTTCGTGTCTACAGACCCTGTCTCTATCGAGGAGCTGTACAGGATAACCGGGATTTCCTCCCGCGAGGAGATAGATGAGGCCATTGATGCCCTCATCAGGGAATACGATGAGAAAAACAGCGCCCTAGAGATCAGGAGGATAGGAGACGATTCATATATAATGCAGGCCAGGGATGCCTTCTCAACACCCCTCCTAGACCTGGTGAAGCCCGTGGTGAGCGACGATGTCCTTAAAACCCTGTCCATCATCGCCCTGAGACAGCCTATTACCCAGGCAGAGGTAGTTAAGGCCAGGGGATACCGCACCTACTCTCATGTAAAGGAGCTTCTTGCCAAAGAGTTCATAGCGGCTGAGCCTAAAGGCAGGACCAAGCTTTTAACGACCACCCAGAAATTTGCAGACTATTTTTCCCTACCTGGGGAAATTCTGCAACTTAAGAAAGAACTCGCTCGCCAGCTGAACATAGAAGAATGATCCCTACCCCCCCGGCATACATAAATTAAATCAATCCCCTACCCGATATTCATCCCAGGGAGTCTTGATTAATCTAGGGACATTGGATGCACGTCACGCATCCTATTTCAAAAGTCTCTCTATTGTGTCCAAGAGCTCCTTTATCTCGAAGGGTTTATTGATATGGGCGTCAGCACCGCATTCATAGCTTTTTTTCACAGAGTCCTCGCTTGAGCGGATAGTGAACATTACCACAGGTATGTCCCGGTTTTTTTTGTCTGCCTTGATTTTTTCACATACCTTCCAGCCCTTCATCCCAGGCATCATCACGTCTAAGAGGATAAGGTCGGGCCGATTATTCTTCAGCATCTTCAACCCTTGGTCACCGTTAACGGCCTCTACAACGCTGTGCCCGGCTTTTTCGAGCATCATCCTGGTCAAAATCCGTATATCCGGCTCGTCATCCACCAGAAGTATCATCGCCATTTTCCTTCATCCCTCCTTCGCAACAGGCAGCTTAAAGCAAAACTTCGCTCCCTTACCGAGCTCGCTTTCAACCGTTATTTTCCCTCCATGGGCCTCCACTATCTCTTTAGCAATTGCCAGGCCCAGTCCAGTGCCGCCGTAGCGTCTCGTCATAGAGCTATCCACCTGATACAGGCGGTCGAAGATCTTTTTATGGTGCTTCTTAGCTATCCCGATACCCGTATCCTTTACGCATATTTCCACGGCATCCTTATATTTCCTTGCCGTTACGGTCACACTTCCGCCCTTGTCTGTGAATTTCAGGGCATTGCTCAGGAGGTTTCTCATGACGTGCCCGAATTCTTTGTAATCGGCGGATACCCTGGGGAGCTTCATATTAATCCTTGTATCGAGGACAATATCTTTTTTGTGGGCTATGGTCTTAAACTCATCCACGATCCTTGGAATAATCTCGTCCAGTTTGAGAGGCTCCGGCCGAAGCTTAAGGGCGCGTTTCTCCATTCTAGCGGCCTCAAGGAGGTCTCCCACAACCATGTTTTGCCTTAACAGCGCCTCCTCTGCCACATCAATGAGTCTCAACCTCTTCCCCTCATCCTCCTCCTCCCTCAAAACCTCAAGAGCCCCTTTAGCAATGGTGATAGGGGTTCTCAGCTCGTGACTCACATTAGATATGATGTTGCTTTTCAGCTCATCCAGGCTCTTAAGCTTCTTGAAGGCCTTTCTAAGGTTCTCGTGGGACCTTTTGAGCTCATTGAAAAGAATCATGCTGTGAAGAGCCGCCCCCAGCCTGCTCGCCAGTATCTCTGCGAGTCTGACATCATCCTTGGTGAAGTCTCCGTGCCTCTTGTTGGCGAGCCTCAATACACCCAGGAATTCTCCTCCCACGAGGAGCTTGGCCAGGAGGAGGTTGCGTTCCTTAAGTCTCCATGTAAGGTCGTTCATCAAGCGATCATCCCTCAACGGCTCATTGGATACAAGAGGCTTTGATCCTGGCCACCTTTCCAAGGTGAAGGCAGCGTCATCCAAGCTAAAGTTCAGAGCCTTCAACTGCTTAACACTCATGCCGTAGGCAGGAGACTGAGCAGTGAACTTCATTTTACCCGGATCATACAGAACTATGCAACACTGCTCAACATCCATCAGCTCGGCTATCTTTGCCGCAGCATTTCCGTAAATCTTCCTCGGCATAACCTCCATCTTGAATAAGTCTGATATCTCCTGCAGCCCAGAGAGCTCCCTCAGCTTCTTTTCCAGCTCTATGGTTCGCTCTTTTACCTTATCTTCCAGGCCCCTAGAGTACTCCTCTAATTTTGCCTTGAGCTCTTTCTCCCGCTTCAGAGCTTCCTTAAGCTCCCGCTCCCTGCTCTGCAGCTCCTCTGTTGTAAGCTTCAGCTCCTCATTGGTGACCTGAAGCTCTTCATTGGTTACCTTCAGCTCCTCATTAGATATCTCCAGCTCCTCCGTCCGTTCCCGGACCTTTTGCTCCAGGTCATCGTACAGCTCCTTCAGGTCCTGGCCCATCTCCTTAAAAGAGCGCGCAAGCTCTCCGAGCTCGTCCTTTGTCTCCAGGCGCTTACTCTCCAATAATACTGTAAATTCGCCTTTCTTCATCCGCCTGGTGGCTTTTACAAGAGCATTAACCGGCCGCGAGATCTCCTTCGTCGCTATGGTTCCCAGGGCCAAGGCAGCCAATAGAGCCAGCGCAAAGGCTAAAGATATCCTCTTTACATTTTCTCTTCCCAGGGCCAGATATTTCTCCTCAGGGACGCCGACAAATAATACCCCTATAACATTCCCCAGGCTGTCTTTAATGGGCTCCGAGGCAGAGATGTATTGCCTGCCCGCCACGGATTCCACCATACCATGGGTCTTCCCTTTGCTTATTTTTTCAATTAAATGGGGTGGAAGTGTTGTTCCCATGGCACGCTTATCCCCATCTCTGGCATTGGTTGAAATCACCTTATTTCCCTGGGCAATAAGGAAAACCGCATCTGGGAAGCGCTTTGCCAGCTCGTCAACCACGAAAAAATCCTCAACGAGCATGTCTGCCGTTACGATGGTGCCTACAAGGCTGTCTCCTTTGAATACGGGAACCACAACCACCAGTGCCATTGCCTCATCCAGGCCAAGTCTCGCCATCTTTGAGACAAGAACCTCGTCGCCGTAGGCGGCAATGATATCAGCCGACAAGAGCTCCACCTTTATTTCCGGCTCTCGGAGGAGCAGAACCCTCTGGACAACATGCTTAAGAGATACCTCCCCTGGAGAATCCCCCAGCCGCGCTATCACATCCCCCATCTCGTCTGTGACAGCCCAGATATCCACGTATGGACGTTTCTTCCTATACTTGAACATTAACTGTTTAAGGTATTCTTTGTCCTTGACGGCCACTGCTGTCTGCATCTCCGTCGTGACCGCAGCCTGAAGCATCCCGAACTTCATCTGATCGCCGCGGACAAAGAACTGTATCCAGGCCGCCTTTAAATCCTCCTCCACGGCCTCCTGGGCAAGTGCCATCATTCGTTCATCTATAAGGCTTGTGGAGGTAACCGCTAGCAAGCCTAGAGGCACTACTACAACTATTAAAAAGCTCAGGAAGAGCTTGACTGCTATCCTCATTCAAATCCTTTTCTTGCGGCTTTGACTTTATTGGGCACCCTTCGCCGATTTATTTTGATATGAACTCAGTTATATTTTTTTTCAAATTTTCCTGTACACCCTGAGGGCAGGACTAATTTCGTTAAAAAGCGACTCCATGCCCTTTGACAGAGCCTCTGACTTTCCGAGGACGAGGTAACCGCCTTTTCTAAGGGCATAGTGGAGTTTCTTAAAAACCTGTCTCTGAAGGTCGAATGTGAAATATATTAAAACGTATCTGCACAGCAGGAGGTCGATATTAGAAATAGGGGGATCATCTACCAAGTTGTGTTTTCCAAAGATGACCATCCGGCGCAGCTCCTCCTTGACCCGGTCACCTCTGAAATACTTTTTCCTAAGCTCTTTAGGTAGGGCCTCTAGCTTTTCCCTGCTATACATCCCCCGTCTTGCAATCTGCAACGCCTTGTCGGATAAATCAGTGGCATAAAGCTTGAGCTGGTAATCCTGGAGAGACGTTCCCAGCTCCTCGGCCAAGAGCAGCGCGATTGAGTACGCCTCCTCCCCTGTGGCACAGCCCGGACACCATATCCGGAGGGGATCGCCTTCCTTCTTCCTTGCGATGATCTCTGGGATGATGGTATCTCTGATTTCCTCATAGACCATGTAATCGCGGAAAAAAGCTGTCTCCTTTATAAGCAGGGTTTCGATGAGCTTATCATACTCCTCGGGCGAATCCTCAAGGAGGTGAAGATACTCCTCCAGTGATGTGGCCTTGGTCAGCTCTCTTCTCCTCGCTATTCTCCGCTTCAGGCTGGACTTTTTGTAGCCGCTGAAGTCTATGTTCTTCCTCAGCCTAATTTTCTTCAGTAAGGTGTTGATGTCGTCTTCCACGATGTAGTAGGAGAGGGGAAGTAAAATAAGGTTTACCCTATGTTATAGCTATGATTCTGGTACAGGGGCGCCGGGCAATGGTTATATACGTTAAAACCTAGAAATAAGGACATGGGTATAAAGGCGGTTTATAAGAAAGGTGTTCTAAAGCCGGTGAAAAAACTGGAGCTCAAGGAAGGGGAAGAGGTTGAGGTAATGGTTAAGAGGAACATCTTAGATGAGATCGACAGGCTTACCCATCCCTCCAGCGAGGAGGTAATAAACGAGAGTATTGAGATAACCGAGACTGGTGAAGATTTTGAATGATATCTCAGATATCCCCGCGAATAGTTCTGTTTTCGTTGACTCCAATGTAATCACGTATTTTCTATTAAAACACAAGAACCTCTATCCCTCCTGCAGGAAGTTCCTCAGGAGGATAGAGAAGGGCGAAATCAAGGGCTTTCTCAACTCTGTTGTGATATCAGAAGTATATTTTATATACATCCGGGTTAAGCTCAGCGAGCTGCTTAAAATCCCCCCATATAAGGTTATGAAAGAGGTCAAGAAAAAACCCAAGCTACTGAATAAAGTTGACCTCCTCCCCGTGGACATGTTCTTCAGCATTCCTAATTTGTTCCTCGTTCACCCCCACTTCACATACCTGAGCGCAGTGATCTCCAGGAACAAGTTGCTTCCGAGCGATGCCCTGCATCTGGCAACAATGACCTCCAACAACATCATGAATATCGCAACCAACGACACCGATTTCGACGGCATAAAAGGCATTACCCTCTGGAAGCCCTATGGTTAGTCACCACCACTTCATGCTCTCCCGGAACTTAGTCGGCCTCTCCTTCTCACCGAGCTTGCGGAAAACATACAGATGCTCGTGGGCGATAAGAAGAAAGTCATAGCTTTTGCCCCTCCATTTTTCCCTCGTACTCTTCATCTTCCACTGAAGCTTTATAATGTCTTCCCTGAGGACGAAGCCTACGTCTAGAAAGGACTGCAACACCCTGGGAGTGATGGGAACAAAGTGCTTATGCCTACGGGTATCGCCGATCAAAATTGCGCAGTGCTTCCCCGGCTTCAAAACCCTCATGCACTCCATCGCTACCTTCTCCATCTCCTCGGCAAACTCTGCAATGTTATGCACGCTCGAAAGGTCCCCCTCAA